>CAZAHZ010000600.1:0-1503 GCA_964485055.1 uncultured Candidatus Cloacimonadota bacterium | reverse complement strand
CTTCTTTCTTGATGATTTTAGCAATCTTATGGGGACATTTGGCACTAATGTAAATGAAAGCGTTTCTTTCTTTCTAGATAAACAAAGACCGGAAATTTTTTTATTTCCGGTCTTTTCATGTTAGAAATATTATTAATGAACTACCCCGGGGCAAGCCCCGAGGTATCATAAGGAAAGTGTGTGAATGAAAACCCAGGTTTTCAAACTTTCCTATTTACCCCGACGCAGAGCGTCGAGGAATTCTTTTGATTAAAAAATTATAATATGAAATAGATAAAAGTTCTTTATATTATGAGGAGATTAGGGAGGCGAATAGATGAAAGTTTTAATAATTTATGCTCATCCGCGGGAAAAAAGTTTTAACCAGGCAATTCTTAAGAGAGCAGAAAGTGTACTGGCAGAATTACGCCAGGAAGTGAAGATCAGGGATTTATATGCACTGGGCTTCAATCCGAGTTTAAGTGCTGATGATCAAAATCAGTTAGATCAGGGGATAATTCCACCTGATATTAAAGCAGAGCAGGATTTTATCTCGTGGGCAGAATATATAATCGTGATTCATCCCATCTGGTGGATTGGCATGCCGGCAATAATGAAAGGATATATAGACAGAGTAATGGTTTCAGGATTCGCGTATGTTTTTGAGGAAAACCAGATGAAGGAACTTCTGGATGATAAGAAAGTGCTGCTGATCAATACAACCGGGACGCCGGAATTGATGATGGAAAAGAAGGGTATCACAAAAGTTTTGCAGGCATCAATTGATAAAGGGATATACGAATTCTGCGGAATGGAAGTAGAGCATCTATTTCTGGCAGGCGTGCCCTACGTGAAGAGTGCAGATCGAGAAGATTACCTTGATCAGGTAGAAAACATTTTATGGAAGGAATTTAATTAAATATTGAACACCGTGAACAAACCTGCTCCCAATCCACAAAGTAACGGTTTAATAGACAACTTAAGGCTGGACAATTGGTGATATTTCTCATTAACCACCAACTTCAGTTGGTGGTTAATATATACGAATGATAGTACAGTCACTTCAGTGACTTCTTATATTATTATAGATCATTATAATATTGCTTTTATTTGTTCTAATTTCAAAATATGGATAGTGTAACTTGATTTAAATGAAGTCATGGTTATTTCCAAGCCAGTTCCAACACCCACTACCATTGGAGTTTAATCAAAATCATTATTGCCTTATAAATCAAACCAGTCCGGATTTTTATCCGGACTGGACTTCAATCTATTTCAATAGCAAACACTTCTTCATTGCTTCAGTTTTTCCATTTACAAGCAGTCTGTAGAAATATACTCCCGAACCTGCCAATTCCCCGCTTTCATCATCACCATTCCAGATAACGGTATGATTTCCTCTTTCGAAATTACTGGTTAATAGCGTCTTTACTCTCTGACCCTTTATGTTATAGATAGTAAGTTCAACTTCGCTTTCCTTAGGTATTGAGAATGAGATAGTCGTTGTTGGATTAAAAGGATTAG
>CAZAHZ010000599.1:0-1507 GCA_964485055.1 uncultured Candidatus Cloacimonadota bacterium | reverse complement strand
TGTAATACATCGTATTTAAGCATGTTTACGCATCTGCGAAACTTGAGTTATATAAAATATATTTTTTGATAGAGTGAATGCTGCAATTCCTCTGAGAGAATTTATTCCAGATGTTAATGGAGAACCAGCATAGTACTTCTTTTTCCAACTATCTTCAATATCATCTTTTTCGCCATTTAGATAGTATTGCAAGATTTCTAACGCAAATTCAGGTTCCTTTTCTCTAATAAACTTATTATCGATAATTGTGACAATGTTAGACTTACAATCCCTATCTCCAATTTTGTAATATTTCAATATTAAGCTTTTAATCTTATCTGGAAAGATGACACTTTCTGCTAATCCACTTAATCCCATCGAAAAATACTGTTTACTTATATCACTCCTACTCCCTATAGAATAAAGGAATTTCAGCCACTTTTCTGGCTCTCTTTTTACAACTTCTCTGAAAGCTCTTGAATGTTGTAAAATCCCTCCTTTGAGAAAATCACGTCTTTGATGGGGATCATAATTTTCACCGAATTTCAACATTGACTTTAACCACTGTTCTTGATTCATTCTTTCATATGCTTTGTTTTCTAAAGGCATTCCTACAACACCACCTTTAAGGGTCTCTATATCTTCATTTACAAAGCTATTGAATTTTCTATTTAGAACTTGAAATTCATTGTATAATTCTTTATCTTCCTGTAAATAATCAATGGGTATAGATGATAATAATTGATGTTTTCTGTAACCTACACTGTTACTCCAAAATATTGTGCTTCTCCGTCCTTTTCTCTCCTTCAATTGTGATTTAAAGTACTCGACCTCTGAATCGATTTTAATTGTAAATATTAATATTCTTAATTGTTCTCTTTTTTGTAATTGCAATATGGGATATATTCTATTAATTGAATCATTAACATAATAATCAATTCTTGTATTTATATAGAGTAATTTTCTTTTAGTCAGAAGGCTGTAAACATCATCAATAAAAAAATCAATATTACTGAGGTAAGAAACTAATAATAACCGTATTATCGAAATGTATTTCGTGTCTAAATAACCAGCCAAAATGGATTTCAATGAACCGGGCTGTGAGATTGCTAGTTTTTGTAGGTCTTCTTCCAACAAAGCATACATTTTCCAATGTTCATTCATATTCTGTGATTTTTTATGATAAGAATCAAAAGCAAAATCAAAGAGTAAATCATTATATCCATAAGCTTCTAATTCTGTTGATATTAGTAGTATTATATCAATCATTATTCTTATCGATTTCTCTGGTATAGCATCTATAAGAATTGAAAATAACTCTGAAATTCCACTTTTTAAAAAGTGAAGCTTCTGATATGATAGATTTTGCTCTTTAATACTTTCTATTATATGACTTGTAGCTAATTCCAATATTATCTCTGGATGATATTTACCGACTTTTTTTTGAAAGTAATAATTATCCTGGATATTGTCTGTCCATAGTACTCGGAAAGTGTACCATTATTTCGGTTGAAAAGTGTACCACCGA
>CAZAHZ010000598.1:0-1507 GCA_964485055.1 uncultured Candidatus Cloacimonadota bacterium | reverse complement strand
TTGCTGATATATTATTCTCACAAATCAAACTGTCTATTTCTACGAAAGCACCACCACAGACAGTAATCCCCCCTCCTGCTCCACCGTTATTTCCACTTACAATGATATTATGCAAAGAACTACTTCCTCCACTTATTGTTAATACTCCTCCCTCATTCTCATTATCACAATTACTTATTCTAAGATCACTTAAGATTGTATTATTGCTCCAAAAACACTGAACAGATAAATTATTCTCATCATGAGCATTAATAATTGTCATTCCCGAAATTGTAACATCACTGCATTCAGTTATATTCAAAACTGCCGATTCATACTCTGCATCCAGAATCGTTAGTTCTCTACCAGCCCCAATAAGCGATACATTTCTCGGTAAAACGACTGGAAAAGATTCTCCATTACTTGAAGGACTATATATGCCTTCTGCAAGATAAATCGACAAAGGATTATCATCTGTAGCCAATATCCTTAAACAGGCAATCTGAATTGATCTTAACGGATCTTCCGGTGTTAATCCACTATTTGCGTTGTCTCCTTCAGGTGACACATAAAAATCTGAAGCTATTTGAGTTTCTATACTGTGAAGAATATCCATTTCAAAATTATTTAAAGGATAAATAAAATATTCAGTAGGATCCATTACGGTAAACGTATCTACATATACAGTAACAAGATTTGATGCAGATAGGTCACTTCCGAAATATCTGCTGTTAACATTATTAAGATAAATATTACATCGATCTGTTTCACTGAATGTGATAGTGTTTCCAATATATATACCCCCAGCACCGCAACCGGCATAATTACCGGTGATAGTGCTGCCAGCCATATCTATATTGTAAGTATTACAATAAATACCACCTCCCTGGTAACTGGCAGAATTACCAATGAAATTACATCCGTCAACAGATACTCCCCCATAATAAAAATAAGCTCCTCCTCCCCATATCGAAGATGTATTATTTAATAGATCAACATGATCCAATGATAAGTTTGCATTTCTTGCATATATTCCTCCACCATATTGATGAGCATTATTATCAATGATTATCAGGTTTTTTAATCTTAAATGAGAATCAATGCAACAGATACCCCCTCCATGATATTCATTACCATTACGGATAGTAAAACCTCTTAATGTACTGTAATAATAATCGTCGTCTGTAATTGTCACAACACTACCTTCATTATTACCATCAATGATAGTCTGTGAAATATAACTTGTATCCTGTGTTGTAGTATATAATGAGTTTATTGAAAGCCCTTTTTCCAGATAGTCGATATTCTCATAATAAATACCAGGATATACTATCAAAGTATCACAGTTACTAGAATAGTTTATCCCAAGCTGGATAGTGCTATAATCTTCTGGTATATAATAAATTTCAGAAAACAAAGTAAACATTAAAAGAAGCAGAAATACAAAAATTAACCATTTCATAAATTCCTCCTAACTTAGTTATTGAGTTGAGATGATGTACCCATCAGATCGACTTAAGAACGGACA
>CAZAHZ010000597.1:0-1510 GCA_964485055.1 uncultured Candidatus Cloacimonadota bacterium | reverse complement strand
CAAGCATCGAAATCTATAATTTTAAGGGACAACGCATCAGCGAATTGAAAATTGAAAATGTAAAATGTAAAATTAATTCTTTGGTATGGGATGGTAGCGGATTTGCATCCGGAATTTATTTATATAAATTGAACTTAGAAAATTCACCAATAAAGAAAATGATTCTTTTGAAATAGGAGGAAGAAAATGAAAAAGAATATACTTTTAGTACTTTTAACAATGCAAATTTTCTTAATTTTTGCTGATGGCGGTATATCACGTGGACCGGATGTTGGGGAGATATATTTTATAGGCCCGACAGCAATACAACCTTCAGCAATATATCGTTCAACTGATTTTGGAGAAACTGCTGCCTGTATGGACAGCACTTTAAATACCAATATAGATATCGGGTCAATTACTGCGGATCTTACACCAGGAGTAGTTTACGCCTACTCAATGCCTGAGAATCTGTGGATTTCTTATAATTACGGACAAGAAGGAAGCTGGATATTCAGAAGTAATGATACTTCCCGTATCCATAGTGGGAGAATTGAAGGACAAATATACAAAGGTTATGCGCAACATAGTGATAATTATGGAATTACTTTTGTTGATCATCTGTGCCAGGGTCTTTTTGGGAATACATTAACTTCAGAAATTGATAATGAAAATAATGTAGGTTACGCAATTGTTAGAGAATCGGATAATTTAGATTCAATGTGGTTATTAATAAGTTATGATAACTTTGAAAATTTTGAAATTCAATATACTTTTAATACAGGATATATAGGAGCAAATATTCTCACCAGGGGTATTAACAATGGAGAGTTATATCTATATCGTTATCATAGTCAACATGGCAGAACACTCTTATACAGCAATAACTTCGGTGAAACATGGGATGTAAAGAATACTCTGAACTGTCCAAATTTACCTTTTTATGGTATGGTTGGAGGCAGACAACCAGGAGAACTATTTATAAATGTGGAATATATCCAATATATGAGTACAATTAAGCATACTTATATTTATCACAGTGTTGATTATGGTGAGACTTTTACTATATACCATCCCTTTTCTTATGGACCTGACCCTTATTATGCGAATTTTGAAGCATCATCCCTTTCGGGAACAGCTCCCTTGACAGTTCAATTTACCGATACTTCAAGTGGAGAAAATGTATCCTATTGGGAATGGGATTTTAATCATGATGAAATAATAGACTCTTATGAACAGAATCCAGAATTTTGTTTTACAGATAGCGGAACTTATAGAGTCAGTCTTTGTATTAATAGTGGCTATCCAAGTTTTAATGATGAGTTATATGCAGAAAGGGTTATCCAGATTAATAGCAGCAATGCAAATAGTGAATGTAAAATTGAAAATGTAAAATGTAAAATTCAGAATCATCCGAATCCATTTAATCCTTCGACAGTAATTAGTTATAAATTACCAGATGATATTAAATCAACTAATATAGAGTTCAGTGCAAAAACCTCATTAAGTCAAAAAGAGAGAGGAGAAAGAT
>CAZAHZ010000596.1:0-1513 GCA_964485055.1 uncultured Candidatus Cloacimonadota bacterium | reverse complement strand
GATAATTTTCAATTTTCAATTTTTCATTTTCAATTACGATTTCGTCCGTCTCCACAATCCCATATTCATAACATCCCATATCAGGAGAAATGCCATAATAATTACCTTCATAGTAATACTCTGACCAGTCAAACCAGCGATAAAAATCCGTGCCACTATCAATACAGGGAGAGTTCACATTTAAGCTGTAATCCTGACCTGCTGGATTTTCCAGGCATGGATCACAGAATATATTCCCTTCCTCAAGATAATACAATCCATTACCACTTATAGCATCCTCTCCGCCTTCCAGACAACTATATGCCATATAAACCCTTGATTCGTCATTATTTAGAAAAAGTTCACTGTCAATGTCATTATTGGATATTATAGTATTTAAGATCTTGCCTGTAACTCCATAATACAGGTATATTGCAGATTCACCCTGATTATCTGTTATTGTACAATTATAAATATCTGTGAAATGATTTACTAATATAGCTGCACCATCCTGAGCAAAATTACCACTTATCTCAAGATTGTTAAGTGTAGTACAGAAATTTGATTCACAGGCTATTCCGCCACCCCAATTTGCTGCCAGATTATCCCTGATTACAGAATCTTCAAGTACTACTATTCCATCAGTAATGTATATACCACCACCATTGTAATTTGCAGTATTACTTCTGACTGTCAGATTTGATATTACACAAGGTGACATTGAACCTCTCGAACCAATACTAACCCCTCCGCCATCTCCATTAGCTGAATTATACTCAACTATCATGGAATCGATCACAGTTATTGAGTTGTAAATAGCAATTCCTCCTCCGCTTGAATAAGAATAATTATTTCTGATCAATACATTGCACATATAACCTCCGACTCCACCTAAATATATCCCTCCTGCATTCATTATTCCTTGATTATTACACACTTTTAGGTCAGTCATTATTGGATTGCTCTGATTCACACAGATACCACCCCCATAACCGCTGTGATTGTTTATAATTATTAGATTTCTCAAACGTGGATTACTGCCATCTTGTATAAATATCCCGCCACCGGCTGTATCGTATCCATTCAGTATAATACTGCCTGATCCATTAGTAAGAGTAAATCCTGACAATAGGCTTAAAATATTCTCCTGACTTTCAAATAAAACTACACTTCCTGACTGATTACCATCTATCACTGTCTGGGAGATATAACTCGTATCCATCGTTGTAGCGTACCACGAACAGACCATTATACCCTTGCCATTAAAATTGATATTCTCATAATATGTCCCCGGTGCCACCAGTACGCTGTCTCCATCAACTGCCACGTCAATTGCCCCTTGAATCGTCGCATAATCATCTGGCACATTAATAACCTCTGCCCCGATTCCAACCGACAGTAAACATAGTACTAAAATCATCATCACTTTCATATAAGTCCTCCAATCTAAGCTATACGTTAAGCTAAGATATCGAGTTAAGATGGTATTCCCAGATTGACTTGAGATCGACTTCCACCACAGCCCCCCTGTCTT
>CAZAHZ010000595.1:0-1518 GCA_964485055.1 uncultured Candidatus Cloacimonadota bacterium | reverse complement strand
CTGGGAATGATCGAAGGATATGTATATGACAGCAATATGCAGCCTTTGCAGGGAGTGATGATCCAGACAGGGGGATACAGTGTAATTACGGATATGATGGGATATTTCATGATGCAGTTGCCTCCGGGAGCTTATGAACTGACAGTAAATCTGGCGGGATATTATTCCGTGACTTTGAACGTGGTGGTGATCGAGAATGAAGTAACTACGCTGGAAATTATTCTGGAAATAATGGAAGAGATATACCCACCGGAAAATGTTATAGTTGATGAAGGTGGGTATGTCAGTTGGAATCCGCCGGCAGGTCGTCCTCTTGAGGGTTATAATATTTACCAGGAAGGTGTACTTGTTGGTCAGACGGAGGAGACCTTTTTCCAGTTGACCGGGCTGGTTTTCCAATTGTTCTACAATGTGGGAGTATCGGCATTATATACCACAGGGGAATCAGAGATCATCGAAACAGGTTTCATCTATACCGGCTTTCACCGGTATGGGGATATAGATGATAATGGCAACGTGGAAGCGTATGATGCTGCCATCATACTTCAATATGTGGTGGGACTTGATCCGACATCGGCTCCGCTGCCGTGGGTTGAATGGCAGATAGCTGTAACCGACGTGGATGGTAATGGAGAAGTGGAAGCTTATGATGCAGCGCTGGTTTTGCAATATGTGGTGGGTATTATAGAAATATTTCCGGTGGAATTGCCGGTGAGATATAATGCTCCGGAGGCAGAAATTGATGTCTATTTGCTGGATAACAGCCTGGTCTTTTATGCCAGAGAAAATCTGTATGCCTTCACGCTGCAATTTGATAATGAGAGTGATATTTTGTTGAGACCGCAATTGACGTGTAAAAAGATCCAGATGGCATTTAATGAAAAAGAATACCGATTGGCGATGGCTTCAGCAGAAGCTGTGGAAGGTGAATTTCTCCGTATTTCGCTTAATCCGAATGCTGATCTGCCGGAAAGTATCTGTTTATCGCTGGTTATCAATGTGGAGCAGCAGGAGAGAAATGTAGTTCTTCAGCCCGAAAACTCTTTTCCGGCTGTTACTGAACTGATTGGAAATTATCCCAATCCCTTCAACCCGGAAACAACGATCAATTTCTTTATCAGCGAAGGTGATAAAGGTGAATTAAGCATCTTCAATATAAAAGGGCAGATCCTGGAAAAGAAAACCTTTGAAGCTGGCTGGCATAATTACAGGTGGCTGGCAGAGCAATACGGGTCAGGCATATATTTCTGCCGTCTGATCAGCGGAAATATCTGTGAAACCCGCAAGATGGTGATGATCAGGTAGAGATTCTCTGTCTGAGATATTTTTGGAGTCATTGACCTCTTGTCTTGGTTGGATGGTTTGAGTGCGGGAACGGACTGAGGGGTTGAGGGATGGAGGGAGAGATGGGGTGACGAGGAGACGGGGTGATAAGTTGACGGAGTGGACAGATAGACGTATGGACGGATTGACGGATGGAGAGAAAGAGGGAATGACAGATGGACTAAAGGACTAAAG
>CAZAHZ010000594.1:0-1526 GCA_964485055.1 uncultured Candidatus Cloacimonadota bacterium | reverse complement strand
CATCCCACTTGCCTTAATGGGGAGCAGTATACGGCCGGGGATAATGCTATCAGGCGCCGGCCTTTAGCGGTCTTAGGTTGTCTGAAAACGAACTGCCCGTTCCGCAGGTGATGAAGGCTTCTTGCCACTGATATCTGCGAGAAGATGAAATCTACATCGCTCCACCGCAGCGCCAGGATTTCTGATCGCCTCATGCCGGTAAACAATGCCAGAAAATACAGCGCATAATAGGGTGTGTTCTTTGCATATTACACCGCATGGCTTAAGGCACTACTTTGCCACCTACGCTTTGAAAAATGGTGCCAAATTAGAGGTAATATCAAGAATACTGGGCCATGCTTCGGTTGGTATCACAGGGGATGTATATAGGACTGTTAAGCAGGATGAAATTAGGGAAGAGCATACTAGGTTTAACCCGTTATCAAGCGGTAATTAGGATACAAGTCAGTTATTTACATCGCACATTATCTGTCAGTAATTGACATTTTTATATGGATGCTATCCGAGATATTAGTATTACGAACATCAAATGAATTCCAAATTTCTTCCTTTGTGTGATTTGACCATAGATGGTTAATATAATGGATGTGGTCACCGTATTGCCAGTGAGGTTTCTCTCTTGATCCAATATCTTGATAACTATAGTAAAAGCAATGCCAGTGGTCTCCTTTTTCAAAAAGGTGAACGCAGATTCGTCGACGCTCTATAAAGAGTTGATGCATAAGCTTAGAGAATTTCTCAGGGTCATTTTTCAAAAGAGTATGAATCTTTGATTTATTGATTTTCAAGTGTTCTGGAACATACTCTGGAAATTTGGAACTTCTTTTATAACCCATCTGCGAGGAATTGTGACATAGCAAGAATAATTCTTCATCTGAAAGTTCCAAATTATTACAATATTTGATAACGTCTGCTTTCTTTTTTATCACAAATAACTTGACGAATTTATCGGGTATTCCTACCGCATCAATTTCTCTTTCCATTTCGTCCTGTTTTTGGCGGTTATAATCTTCAATCATTTTTGATAATTGCGGTGATATCTCGATGCCCATCAATCTCAGCACATTCAGATCAATATTCGTTAGGGCTTGAATTAAGTCCTCGCTAGTTTGTCCATGATAAATTGCACCATCTGGGGATATAAACGATCCTAACGTATGATATTCAGGGTTTTTCATAACTTAACAATATTATATCTATTAATCCCATGCATATTTGCCTTGATTTGGTGTGTAGACAGTGTACATGTTTGAGGTTGAAGCTTGGTCAATTATTGTTGATATTACCCTCTCAATAGACTCAGGCATCCATAATTCCATTGCAGCTACAGCAAGTATATCTCTACCAATTTCGACACCTTTACCAATTTGTTTATTATAAATTTGAAAGGCAGGTATATACCAGGGCATATTATCTTTTTTCGAAATCTTAGGAGGTTTAATATATTTAGTTTCCCAGCCACGTTTTTGAAGCCATCGCTCAAAGCCACTAATATTAAACTGAATTAGGATGCCAAATTCTCCAGT
>CAZAHZ010000593.1:0-1536 GCA_964485055.1 uncultured Candidatus Cloacimonadota bacterium | reverse complement strand
CGCTTGCGGGCTGGAAGCGGAGACGGATTCCATGCCCATCGCTAAATAGCCCAGCCCAGCAATCAACAGTAAGGTTGCAATGATTATGCTGTACGAAGCGCGGTTAAATTGGAAAATCAATCACAAATACCTTTTCTTGTGGATCCTGTTCAAGTAGTATTTTTTTCATTTTTATTTCCTCCAATGAATGGTTAACAAATTTTAAAAGCCAAATAGGTTTCAAGATTGAGAAGTGTTATTTACCAAGGGGTTTCGAGTAAAAACAATGCTTTCACCTCCTGTGTGTTACCGAATTACCTGACCCGGGAACCTGATAAACGGACTCATCCGGCAAATGATCGATTTGTCGATTTAAACTATTACCTGTATTAAGAATCCCTATCTCTCGGAAATATGGATATTAAGAACGCATAATAATTTTAGCATAAATCTAATGCTCCTAGTGTTCTGTAAAATATGTTTCTATATTTAATGCATTTCATGGTCAGAACACTTCAAGCTTTGTCAAGGACATAGAAGCAAGAATACACAAAAAAAGATGACATTTGACACTATCCTTATTGAAGCTGAAGCCGTTTTTTGCTTCTTCTTAGACAACCCCGACGCTTCTCATATTGAGCCTGCGTCATCGCAGATGGCGGACCGAGATCGTTCACGAACTTGTCATCTCGAGACCCGGGGGCATAAGACAGGTCGACGCGATCTCTACCATTCATCATCACTCCATGTCCCGCTTGGTCCACCGGATTAATTCGGTGTCTGAGAGAGTGAAACCTGCTTAAGCAGGTTTTGGTGAACTTGGCATATGCTTTTATCCGTATTTATCAAATTTCTGCCAACATCCAGGCATTTCGTTATTGAAACCATTGCACTATCCGATTTCTAATTTGATGCAGTCGTTCAGGAGAAATCTCACCAAGACGAGCATTGATCACAGAAGGATCAACGCTTGTTATACGAGACAACCTAAAAACAGAAGATGTTTTTAATCCTGATATTGCATAATCACTATCTGATGAATTGATTATGTTATCAAAATCAGGTATTGTCTGGTAAAGACGCGAAGATATTAGCACTAGCACCAAATCCTTATAACCACCGGGGGAATTTGCAACAATTAATGCTGGACGTAGTTTCCCCGATTTAAGATCGGTCTGTGGAAATCGAATTAGAACAATATCACCGGGTTTCATGGATGGAAAATCTCTATTGCATCTTCCAGTGAATATTGTAATTCATCATCTTCCCGAAAGAATTGCTCTAAAGCGAATTCCTGCCATTGGGTATGATTCCAATCAGTATAGATAGGTGGTATGTTCTTCTTCGACATAACAAATTGTGTAAAATCAGCTATTTGCTCAACGATCTCATCTGGCAAATGATCGATTTGCCTATGTAATTGCTTTCGTAATTTGATAGTGCTCATTATCCTTCTCTTTCAGAGATATGGATACTAATATCTCAAAATTATTTTAACATAAATTCAAATCTAGAACTAATTTGCTTTGAAGCATTAATTATTTAGAAGTAAAACCC
>CAZAHZ010000592.1:0-1546 GCA_964485055.1 uncultured Candidatus Cloacimonadota bacterium | reverse complement strand
GGCAACAAAGTCAGCAGCGGAATTTATTTCTACAGGTTAAGTAGTGATCAGGGTTTGGTTTCCAACAAAATGGTACTAATGAAATGATTCACCGTGATTCGAAACTTGGGACTTTGCTTTGATCAGCAAAATAAGTAAGAAGAAAAACCTGGCGTTCTGTAAGGGACGCCAGGATCCTCTAAAAGCAGAGAAGGTAATATGAGAAATTTTATTATTGTACTTGGTCTCTTAATATTTTCAAGTTTATTATGTGGAACTATAATAGAAGTCAATATTGATGGAACAGGAGATTATATCAGTGTAAATGAAGCGATGGATGCCTCTATTGCCGGAGATACCTTACTGGTATATCCCGGGATTTATTATGAGAATATTCACCTTTATAAAGATATTACAATGATGAGTTTATTTGGGATAAACGGAGATGAAAGTTATATAGACAGTACTATCCTGGACGGCAATGGGATAACATCTGTTATAGCAACAGAATATTGCAATCAAGAATTTTTTATTGTTGATATAATGGGATTTACAATCCGGAACGGATTTGCTAGATCCTTATTTGACGAACTTGCTTTTGGCGGTGGGATTTTTGCCTGTTGTATAGAAATATCTATTGATCATTGCAAAATAAAAGACAATCGAGCTTGTTGGGGTGGAGGCATATACCTTGGAAGTTGTACGTCATATCTTTCCGGTTGTGAAATATCCGGTAATATTGCTAATTTTGATGGAGGTGGAATATATATAAGTGACCGAAACGGAACAACATATTTTGATGAAATCATAAAAAACAGTATCTTCTTGAATTATGATGGCAAAACAAATGATATTACTTATATATCTTATAGTGGAAATATATTGGACATTAATCTTGATGTATTCACTGTTTCTCAATATAATTCATATTTCGTTAAAAGCTTTCAGGATCCTTATGTAGAAGATCCTCAATTTATTAATTTGAATATTGATAATTATCTGATAGACCCAATTTCGGAAGACCTATATATCTCGCCAGACGGAGATAATGAAAATAGTGGTTTATCGGCTAACGAGCCTTTGCAGACGGTTAGTTATGCTCTTGCCCTATACGATGGCAGCAGTCCGGAAACTCATACACTGCATTTATCTGAAGGTTATTATGGTATTTCAATTAATAATGAAAAATTGCCCTGGCACTTACACAGCAATCTGATTATTGAGGGTGAATCTGAGCAAAACACATTCATTTCTACAGAGGGCTATCCATGTCATATTATATGTCGTGAATCATTAAACAATATAACGATAAGAAATATGACTCTTATAGGAGGTAATATTCATCCCAGTATCGGGATATACGATGTTGACGGTCTAACACTGGAGAACATAACCATAGGTGAATTATCGTGGATTGGCAATGTGGTAAATCTTGGCATGTGCAATGCAGTATTTCGGAATTTAACAATACATGATGTAGTTGGAACCTGCCCTGTCGCTTTGACTCATTACAGTGATCAATATATGCTGCTGGAGAATGTTGATATCAGTGGTGTGTATCAGAATC
>CAZAHZ010000591.1:0-1557 GCA_964485055.1 uncultured Candidatus Cloacimonadota bacterium | reverse complement strand
CTGGAATTATATAATGTCGGTAATCAGAATGCCTATAATACTGAAGTGAACCTCAGCAGTGATGATGAATATATCACGATCATTGACGGTGAAGAGACAATAGGCTTGATAAATGCCGAGACAGTGATAGAGTTAACTGGGGCACTCAGTTTTGAGATCAGTGATGCCGTCCCTGATCAGCACATAGTAAATTTTACGGTGACAGTGACAGGAGATGCGAGGGAGGAATGGGTGTCATATTTTCAGATAACAATGAATGCACCCAACCTGATCTATGGCGGTATAACGGTAGATGACAGCATTAATGGAGATAATGACGGTATTCTTGATCCGGGAGAGACAGCAGAGATAACGCTGCAAATATTAAATAATGGACAGAGTGATTCTCCTTTTGCGAGTCTGCAATTATCCTGCAATAACCAGGATGTGATCATCCAGAACCAGAATACTGATCTGGGTGTGATATACGCAAATGACAGCGCGGAAGGAATATATACTGTAATTGTGGGAACTGATATTGATATAGGCACGCCGGTTGAATTTACGCTGGTATGCCAGGCTGCGGATTATTCCTTTACGGAAGAATTTGTGGAGTCCGTGGGATTGATAATAGAGGATTTTGAGAGCGGAGATTTCAGCAGTTATGACTGGACATTTGGTGGCAGTGCGAACTGGCAGATAAATTCTACAGCTTATGAAGGAGAACACAGTGCCCAATCCGGCGATGTGGGAAATAATCAGAATAGTGTGCTATTGTTAGATATCAATGTGCTTTTTAATAGTGAGATCAGTTTCATGTATAAAGTTTCTTCGGAAGCCGGTTATGATCTACTTCGTTTTTATATAGACGGTTCGGAACTGGGAGCCTGGTCGGGAGAAATTCCCTGGACAGAAGCAAGCTATGCGGTAGTCCAGGGTGAGCATACACTGCAATGGCGCTATGAGAAAGATGTGTCTGTTGCCAGTGGATCGGATTGTGCCTGGATAGATTATATCATTTTCCCGGCAATCGGGATACCTGATCCTGCTGAGATGGTTCTGGATACTGAAGAACTGATTTTTATTTTAGAGGAAGATGAAACCGGATATGCCAATCTGAGCATAGCAAATGAAGGAGAGGAAAATCTGGTCTGGAATGTAACCAAACATTATCTGGAGAGCCGTGACAGCGGGGGACCGGATAATTACGGATATATGTGGGTGGATAGTAATGAAGGCGATGCTGTGGAATTTGACTGGATAGATATATCGGGCAGCGGAAATGCGGTGGAATTCACTCACAATGATGAAGGTACATCACAACTTCCAATCGGATTCACCTTCAATTTTTATGGCAGTGATTATGATGAATTTCTGATCAATCCTAATGGCTGGATCGGATTTGGTGATGATAATACTGAATGGTCGAACAGCACTTTGCCAGATACAGATGCACCGCGACCGGCAATATTTCCATTCTGGGATGATCTTTATCCTGAAATTGGCACTAATGGGGGCGGAACTGTATATTACCAGAGCTTTACTGATTATCTGGTGGTGATGTTCAATGGCGTGATC
>CAZAHZ010000590.1:0-1557 GCA_964485055.1 uncultured Candidatus Cloacimonadota bacterium | reverse complement strand
ATAACCTGCAGTTACGGGCTGTATTGCTGGAAGAAGAGCCTGATCTGCATTATATTTCATCACCATCGGTATATTTTGAAAACCGCGTTCTGGGTGGAACACAGCAGGATTTTGACAGTGCTTTGAGCAGCGCAGAATTGACAATTGAGTGTAATATTGAACTGCCGGATAAGATCAGTCTGGTAATCTGGCTGCAGGATATGCCGGAGGACTGGGATATATCCAGGGCACAGGTTTATAATGTCATCAAAGGAATGGTGGGGGAAAGATGATGAAAAAAATATTTATAATAGCTATACTATTAATGATAATGTCGCTTATTGCTTCGGAAAAGCAGCAGAAAGCAGGGGATTTTCAATTACAGGATGCAGAAAGCAATCAAGTGCGTCTTTCTGAGATCAAGGACAAGCTTGTTTTGATAGATTTCTGGGCTTCGTGGTGTGCTCCCTGTAAGAAAGCACTGGTGCATTTGAACGCTTTTCAGGAAAAATATGCCGATGAACTTGTGGTGCTGGCAATCAATATTGATAAGCCGCGTCATCAGACAAATGCTCAGGCATATATTAAATCCAACGGATATACATTTACTTCACTTTATGATCCTGAGCAGGTAACGCTAAAACTCTTTAATGTAGTCAATCCGCCACGCTCGATCTTGATCGCGCCGGACATGAATATTGTCTATACGCATGACGGCTATAAGCGGGGAGATGAGGTCGAGATCGAAGAAATGATCGTGAAGTGGCTGGGGAAAGAACAGGAAACCAGACCTGAAGAGAAGCAGGCAGCTTCTGGTAATTTCTATATCAGCGGCATGAATAAGCTGGCTTATGTTTACCGGACAGCGGAAGACTCGCTGCATCATTATATAGATGATGAATTTTCATTTGCGGTGAATTATAACAAATTTCGCTTCGGGATAAAATATCGGGGTGAACTGCCGGAATATAACCGTTTTGCACCGGATGAATACCTGGATAGTGATAATATCTATCATGAATGGGTGGAGCGGTTTGGCGAATATAATGGCGATGATCTCTATGTCCGGGCAGGAAATTATGAGACAGTGTTCGGCAGCGGTATGGTGATCCATGCTTATAATAATACTGATCTGAATGAGGACTTGCGTCTGGACGGAGCACAGATACGGGTGAAATACAACAAATTTATGCTGCAGGGAATTTATGGCTCACTGGCTAATGAGGAATATCCGGAATATGATGATATAATTACTGGAGCGGATTTTTCATATAATTTATGGAAGCCTGTTACGCTCGGAGGCAGTACGCTGAGTTATCGTAGCTATGTGAATGGGACGCAATATGAATATAACCAGCGAGATGTTTTTGACGGACGCTTGCAGATCAATACAAAAATAATAGGATTTAATGCTGAATATGCTCAAAGCAGGAAATATCGGGATATAATCAACGATCTTGAGGGGACTGCTTTATACGGTAATCTGAATCTTTACCTGGGTCAGTTCCGCGTTACTGCTGCTTATAAGAATTATGAGAACTTTAATGAACGGCTGGTGGAACTGCCTACTGTTAATTA
>CAZAHZ010000589.1:0-1558 GCA_964485055.1 uncultured Candidatus Cloacimonadota bacterium | reverse complement strand
GGCAACAAAGTCAGCAGCGGAATTTATTTCTACAGGTTAAGTAGTGATCAGGGTTCGGTTTCCAACAAAATGGTACTAATGAAATGATCCATCGTAATTCGAGACTTGAGACTCAAAACCCGGAAATTTATTTTGTTCGGAAATGAAAAAGTGAGAAGAAAGACCTGGCGTTCTGAAAAGGACGCCAGGGAACTTTATAACAGGGAAGGTAATATGAAAAATTTTATTATTGTACTTGGTCTCTTAATATTTTCAAGTTTATTATGTGGAACTATAATAGAAGTCAATATTGATGGAACGGGAGATTATATCAGTGTAAATGAAGCAATGGATGCTTGTATTGCCGGGGATACATTACTTGTACATCCCGGGATTTATTATGAGAATATTCACCTTTACAAAGATATTACGCTGATGAGTTTATTTGGGATAAACGGAGATGAAAGTTATATAGACAGTACAATACTGGACGGTAGTAGTATAACTTCTGTTATCGCCACAGAAAATAGTAATGAAGAATATTTTATTGTCAATATCATGGGATTTACGATCCAGCACGGATTTGCCCGTTCTATTTTTGACGAGCATGCTTACGGAGGTGGTATCTATGCTAGTTGTATAGAAATTTCTGTTGATAGTTGCAAAATAAAAGACAATCGGGCTTTCTGTTGTGGAGGCATATTCCTTGGAAGTTGTACATCATATTTATCCGGTTGTGAAATATCCGGTAATATATCATATACTTCTTTTGGAGGAGGATTATTTATTGGTAACGGGACAACATATTTCAATGAAGTCAATAAAAACAGCATATTTTTGAACTATGGCGGAAAGACAAATGATATTAGTTATATAACTAATAGTGGAAATATATTGGACATTAACCTTGATGTATTCACTGTTTCTCAATATAATTCATATTTTATTAAGAGTTTTCAGGATCCTTATGTGGAAGATCCTCAATTTATTAATTTGAATGTTGATGACTATCTGATTGACCCAATTTCGGAAGATCTTTATATCTCACCGGATGGTGATAATAATAATAGTGGTTTATCAGATAATGAACCTTTGCAATCTGTGAGTTATGCCCTTGCTTTATACGATGGCAGCAGTCCGGAAACTCATACACTGCATTTATCTGAGGGTAATTATAGTCCTTCGTCAAATAATGAAAAACTGCCCTGGCATTTACACAGCAATCTGGTTATTGAGGGTGAATCCGAGGAAAACACAGTAGTTTCCACAGAGGGATATACCGGTCATATTGTTTGCAGTGAATCATTAAGCAATGTAACTGTAAGGAATATGACTCTTACAGGCGGTAATATGTATGCAAATATCTGGATATTTTATATTGACGGTCTAACTTTCGAGAACATCACTATAGGTGAATTATCGTGGATTGGCAATGTGATAAATCTTGCCATGTGTAATGCCGTATTCCGGAATTTAACAATACATGATATAGTAGGGACCTGCCCCCTTGCTTTGACTCATTATAGTGATCAATATATGCTGCTGGAGAATGTTGATATCAGTGGTGTGTATCAGAATC
>CAZAHZ010000588.1:0-1572 GCA_964485055.1 uncultured Candidatus Cloacimonadota bacterium | reverse complement strand
CCTGAAATGTTTACAGAATAATCCTGAGCTGTCTGACATACCCTTTATTGTGGTGACTGCCCATGCTCATGATGATCTGGGTAAAGCGGACTTTTTGAAGCTTAAGGCGGCAAATATTTTAGTCGGTTCCCATTCCTATATAGAAAAACCGATCGTGCCTTCAGAGTATGTAAAGAGAATCAAGGAAAAGTTAGGTATTGATTATGATACGGAATCCGAAGTGGAAACGATAAAGGCTAAAGTCAAAGAGAAGATCGCTACGGCAAGCAAGGGAAAACTTGAAGAAATCTTGAAATTGTTGAGGGATTAAGCCGAAGGTCTTTGCACAGATTTATATACAATGCTAATATGCGCTGGATTGCCCCGCCGTTTTTTATAGACCATATTATGCGCCTATAAATATTTACTCAAGGACTTGAGCTGAACAGCGAGCACATTCCCCGCAACTTGTTGAGGTGAGCTTCAAAGGAATGGCGCAAATATTGACATATATAGACGAAGACCGGTAAAAAGAGAGTGAAGGAGAAAGACATGTCCAGAAAAGTTTTAATAGTAGATGACGAGGAAGATGTAAGGTCCTACTTGGATTCTCTGTTGTCCGATAACGGTTATCAAACCGCGTCAGCGGAAGATGGAGAAGAAGGCTTTCGAAGACTGGGTGACTTTGTGCCAGATATCATTATCCTCGATATTATTATGCCCAATCAATCGGGTGTGGGATTTTATCGCAAGCTGAGGAAAAGTGAAGCGCACAAAGATATCCCCGTTATCGTTCTTACCGGATTCAGCGGATACAAAGACTTCTTTACCCGTGATTATCAAACCCTTCCCAAACCTCAGATGTTTATGGAAAAACCCATCATACCTGAGGAGTTGCTTGATAAGATAGAAGCCATTTTAGCATGAACGTCAAGTTCTGGTAGTAAGCTCCTTAATCTGTAAAGGCTATGTCCTTTCTAAATAAGCTGTCGCTTAATTTATGTCTTGACCAAAGGGATAACGATATCTTATAGTCATAAGTTGAATTTATTCCCATAAAACAATACTTTCAGAGATTCAGGAATGAGGAGGAATTGAAGAATGGGTGATATCTCCTGGGTTCAAATATTATCTTATTTAACCTTTGTGGTTGTTATTATCGGCACGGGATGGAAGGTGATAAAATGCTATACATTGCCGTTACATCTCAGATGGGAACTCTATCCCGTTCCTCATGAGAAGGCCTTCAGTTATGGCGGGTCCTACTTTGAAGAGGTTGACTGGTGGAAGAGACCCAGAGAAAAAAAGTATTTCAAATTTATTAAATTTTTATTTATAGAGGTGCTTTTTGTCAGAGTGCTCTATCGCAATAACAGAAAGATGTGGTACCTGTCCTTTCCGTTACACTTTGGTCTTTATCTGATTATCGGATGGTTTGGTCTTCTTTTCCTGGCAGCCATTATTATGGCACTGGGTATTCCCGTAGCTAATGCCATTATCCACTTCCTGCAGGTTTGTGCCACAGTGCTGGGAGTAGCGGGATTTATTCTGGCGGCAGTGGGTTGTGTCGGGTTGATGATACGAAGGGCAACA
>CAZAHZ010000587.1:0-1573 GCA_964485055.1 uncultured Candidatus Cloacimonadota bacterium | reverse complement strand
CCTGCCAGGCGATAAAGGTATATACCAGCACCAACAGGTTTTCCTGTTTCATTACAGCAATCCCATTCCACTTCGCTTCTGGTTGCCGGCAGCGTTCTCACTTTCTGTCCCCGGATATTAAAGATCTCGATCTCTGCAGTATCCACACCTCTTGGCAGATCACATTTCAAAATCGTGCTGCCCATAAAAGGATTAGGGTAATTACTTATATTAAGGATATTACTCCCGGTTATTTCTTCTTCATTAACAGGTAATAATGCCAGATCAAGTTTCTGAATATAAATACTTGGATCACCAGCCGGAGCGTATTCCGCCCTCTCATCACTCCAGACTACGATACTATTTCCAGAATCATCAGTAGCACAACCTTGAACATCTTGATTATTCATTTGGGTGCAAACCTCTATCCCGCTTTCCGGAATACCTTCCACCATGCTGCCATCCGGATTAAAGATTTTTGCATAAACATCTCCGAAATCATCATCTGACCAGTAAATTACGGTGAAATCTTCCCAAACATCAATACTGCAATAGACTGATTCATATTCTTGAATATTGAATAAAGGAGTATAATTATTCCACAATATATTTCCTTCATAATCATATTTTGCCAACTTTGTATATACATACGAAAGATCTGATGAAATCAAATAAATATTCTCATTATATAATTTCATGTTTGAATAATAACCTATTCCTTCAGCTATTATTCTTCCTCCGTCTTCCCATAGAAAAGCACCTTCTTCATTAATACTCTGCCCGTAAAGAGTCGTGGGAAAGCTGCTGGTATCATGCCAGAAAAGTTGTATTCCTGTATCTGTTACTTGAGCTGCTTTAAAATCCGTATATGATCCGTCAGTAAACACTATCCCGTCTTCGTCCCAACCTGCAGCTACCTGTCCATTCTCATCAAGTTTTATTATCCGCAGGTTTGCGTCAGAATAATTAGCAAACTTTTTCCAGATAATAAAACTATTTTTTACAAAAACTTCCTTTAAATCATGTCCAGTTACATCCAGTATTTCCACACTATCCCATATTGCTTCATTGTTTTCTATTCTCTGAGCATTTAACGTACTAACAGGATTCATAAAATCACCACATTTCTCTACCCATGCCACCGTATATCCACCATTATAGTAATCAATGGCAATATTAGAAAATGAACTATAGCAGTTATCAGGATTTCCAATAATCAGACCGTTTTCTCCCAGAAGCCGGTTACCGGAAATATCTGTGATTTGAATTCCCGCTGTATATAGAGCATCATGTACATTTCTAACTTCATAAGTCAGGCATATTGTTTCCCCATCTTCACTGAAACAGAGATCAGATAATTTCTGATGATAATCCTGCGGTTCGGTTATTGCCAGTCCATCTTTTTCAAAATAGAATTCGCCGCTTTCATTATCCACAATCTGCAGATATACCTGATGTTCCATGCGGCGAGTATCACTCCAGGCGATTGCTGTCAAGCCGGCTTTTGTCTCTGTTTTTAGATTCCGGGTAGTTCCAGCGAGAACACTATACAAACACTTTCCACCTTCTTCCAGAATCATATTATTGCTGCTAT
>CAZAHZ010000586.1:0-1574 GCA_964485055.1 uncultured Candidatus Cloacimonadota bacterium | reverse complement strand
CAATATAGCTGTCAACCTGGGAGTATTTGATTTTTCTTATCTCACCGAGTACCTCAGCAGGAAAATCGCTTTGCAGAAGTCGCAGGGCCTTGCTGCGAGTTAAGTTCTTACCCTCGATTGCCTTAGCTCGTTGAATCATTGCTTGCGTTGGCGATATGTCCTCCTCGGTAAAGGATATGTCTTCCTGATTCAAAACTTGCCTGATTTGGGCCGTTTCCTGCTCATTCTCAGCGAGAATAACACTTCTGTTTGTACGCAGTCCAAATAATCTTTCACTCAACATTTTGAACTGTTCTTTAACCAGTACTTCGGGTTGTTTCTTAGCCAATGATAGTTTGAACTTTATTATCTTAAAAATAATTTTTCCGTCTCTTACCGAAAGTTCCATTTTATATCCTGTTCCCAGCGGCGACTACAGTATCAGTACCATCATCATTAATGGACGCCGTTTTTCCAGAATCCAAAAGATCATTATTCGTAATCAAGTTCCTAAGACAATCTACATCTGATATATTAATTCCATACTTGAATTGCTTAGCTCCACCACCATGGCGGACAGTATTTTCCTGGATGTTATTATCATTAGAATCTCCTTCCAATCCAATTCCTGAATATGTATCATCGGTATCCTGACTACCCCCATATATTCGATTGCCCGAAATCGAGTTTCGAGAAGCAGAGCTTAATCCTATCCCAAACACACCAGTATTCATTATGATATTTGCTTTAATAATATTTTCATATGAGCCATAAATTCCTATTCCACCGCTACTGGCACACGAATTTGAATCAATAACATTTCCACTCACCTGATTATAATTAGCACTTGTATCTGGTAATAGAAGACCCATAGCAATTGATAACCCACAGTTAAAAAAATGACAATTACTAATCAAAAGATTTTGACAGGCTAGGAAGATAATAGCAACCTCAGTATTTTTAAACCAGCAATCAATCACCCTAAGGCGATTAATCTTCTGCCCAGCTAAAGCCCAGGTAAGGGCAATATCATCGCCATTAAACTGCAAATTCTGAAACTGAATATCATAAAAAATTTCCTCATTTACTTCATTTATGGACAAACTTGTGGGGTTTCCCTGACCGCCAGGATTTTTTATTTCTGTCCCTTGGCCTGTTCCCATTAATGTCACATTAGATTTATCGATTGTATATTTAGCTGTATATACACCTTCTCGAACATAAACAGCACCTCCAGTACTCGGTAAAGCATCTAAAGCATCTTGAATATCATCAAAATCTCCACTTCCATCTTTGGCAACAATAAAGGTGGCCGCTTGTGGAAGACCCAAAACGGTGCCATTTACACTTGACGTAGCCGTGCTCAATGATCCAAAAGTATCCTTAGATTTCAACCAGTAATAATACTGGGTGTCTTCAGTAACGTCCTTATCCACCCACCAGGTAGTCTCAAGCCCCATTTCAGCATAGGCCGTTTCCGGAATTGAATCAGAGGTGTTTCTATAGACGAGAATTGATTGCCTATCAGTTTCTACCCCATTAACCCAAGTCAAAAGAATATAAGATCGGCCCGCAGTGATTGAAACCTCCGTCGG
>CAZAHZ010000585.1:0-1575 GCA_964485055.1 uncultured Candidatus Cloacimonadota bacterium | reverse complement strand
GTATCAATTTACCCATCACTAGACAAAATCTATTTTAAAATTGGATCTATTCCTATCAAGGGGAATCTAATACTTGCCCCTATGGATGGATTTTCAGATCAACCTTTCAGGATAATTTGCAGAGAATTTGGTTCATCAATTACCTATACAGAATTTATTAACACAACCGACGTAATAAATAATCATCCATATATTTTGAGTCGAATTTCATATAAAGAAACCGAAAGACCTGTAGGATTTCAAATTTATGGAAATGAAACCGATGAAATATTAAATGCTGCAGAAATTCTCGCAAATTACTCCCCTGATTTTTTTGACTTGAATCTGGGATGCTCTGAACGGCATGTTGCTTCTCGGGGAGCTGGGTCAGGATTATTAAGATATCCAGAAAAAATTCGCAGAATCATGACAGCTTTGGTTAATCGTTTTCAAATACCAATCACTGCCAAAATTCGTATTGGATGGGATAAAAAATCGCTAAACTATTTAGAGATTGCCAAAATTCTCGAAGCAAGCGGTGTGAGTATGATCGCAGTTCACGGTCGAACACGCGATCAACGCTGGCGAGAATCCGCGTTATGGAAGCCGATTGAACTTATAAAAAAAGAAGTATCTATCCCAATTATCGGCAATGGGGATGTGAGGTCATTAGAAGATATCAATAACATGTTCACGCAAACAGGTTGCGATGCTGTGATGATTGGTCGAGCTGCCATAGGAAATCCCTGGATCTTTTCGCTTATTAATAAGAATAAATTATCAAAACCAGATATTTTAGATATAGTCTCCAAACACTGGAACAGTGTTCAAGATTTCTACGGAAGAGAAAAAGCAATAATATTGTTTAGAAAACATTTAAAGGCTTATTTATCTTCCCATCAATTTGCCGAGTTAGATTTAAAACAAATAATAAGCGCTGCTGACCCAATTAGAGAACTGGGACTTGAAAGCTAAACATTTTTAAGTAATTAACTCATTTGGAATAAAATCAAAACGGTTGCAATAAACAAGATTTATTAAATTATCAGAAAATTCTAAAAGTGTAATGGCAGCATTAAAGAGATCAAACCATATTTCTGTATCATCTTTTAATTCAAGGACTGATCTTAGAAAATAGTTATAGAAACCACCATGACTAATGAATATCACAATCGCTGTACTATTTCCAAAACGGTTAATAAGATCATTTAATACCTTTTTTGTCCGACTGCGACGGGTTTCTCTCTCTTCAAATGGTCTGTTCCACCAACCTGATGCATTAATTCCCTCCGGTAAAACGAGATTAGGGTAAGTGGCTGTAAGGTCTTTATGTGTTCTGCCAGGTTCTCCAGTTCGTTCGGTTGTTACGGGGTCCTCCAGGAACAGTCCACCATTTTCGTGAATATCAAGGTGGGCATTTAATGGCAGAGTAAGTTTGTTGGCAATAATTAATCCGCTTTGAATCGCTCTATCCATCAGACTGCAAAAGATGTGGATCTTTTCACCTTCGTAAGTAAAAGCCGAGTTTAATTTTCTGGAAGAATTTAACGTCAAATAATTTTTCAAAAATTGCGCGGTTGCTTCCACTTGTTTCTT
>CAZAHZ010000584.1:0-1577 GCA_964485055.1 uncultured Candidatus Cloacimonadota bacterium | reverse complement strand
ATCTATTGCCATTATGTGGACACCACGGAGAACCGAATTGAGATTGATAATTTTTTTATGAATCATACAGGAGATGACCCACCTGTCACGGAAATGATCTGTCTGAAAAGTGTTCCCGGAGGCTCCGGTATCAGGATAGAAGATGATGGAGCTGCACTTCTCGACAGTTTTATCCCGGGCACTATTCCTCCGACCAGATTCATCTTCCAAAATGGAGTTACCATTGTTGGATAAAACTTATCCTATACGGTTTAAAGGCCTCCTGGGTCTAGTATTGTTAATTTCAGTGCATTCCATGGTTAGTTCCCAGGAATCCCCTGATCTTATCTTTAAAAATGCTTACTCTCTTGCTGACGAACAGAATTATCAGGGAGCTATTGAACAATTCAAGCTTTACATCGAAGAGGAAAAAAAATCTTCCAATCCTGATCAGAGTAATATTTCCGAAAGCCTCAACAATATTGGGACGTGCTACTATTATCTGAATGATTTTCCGGAAGCAATCCACTGGTATAATCTTGCTCTGGCAATAGATATGGAAATGGATAGTGTCAAAAACATTTCCACACGTTACAGCAATATTGGTGTGGCTTATCGAAAATTAGGCAGACCGGACAGTGCACGGGTATACTATTATAAGGCCCTTATGCTAGATAAGGAAATAGATAATGACACCCTTATTGCTAAAGATCTGAATAATCTGGGGCAATTATATCACCAGCTGGGTAAATTGGATAGCGCTATTTACTACTTTCAGCGTTCCCTCGCAATCAAGAAAGAGATCGGAGATTCTTCAGGTGTAGCTGTTACACTGAATAATATTGGCATTGTTTATAACACATGGCAAAAATTTGATAATGCGATTGAGTATTTCAAGGAAGCTTTACTCATCGATAGCCTGGTTGGGGCAGAAAAAGAATTTGCCAGACGATTAAATAACATTGGCACTTCCTATCAAAAAAAAGGAGATAATGATAAAGCGATAGAATATTTCACCAAAGCGTTGAAGCTTAGCCTGGGAAAACAAAATATGAGCATGGTGACGACCCTGTACAATAACCTGGGTATGACCTATCTACAGAAAAAAGACTATAAACAGTCGCGTGGTTATCTGAACAAAGCGTTAGAAAATTATAAAAATTCCGGACAAAAAGCAGAAGTCGCTCTAGTACTTTCCAACCTGGCTAAAATAAATTATGCACTTGGAAATTATAATGTATCCCTTAATTACCTTTCTCAGAGCACAGAAATAGCTGAAAGTATCAACTTGCTTGATCAGACCAATGATAATTATCTGTTATTCTCGGATATTTATTCCTCAATGGGCAACTACTCCGAAGCGCTGAAATATTATAAAAAACATGTCGTGATCAAGGATACGCTTTTTTCTAAGGAAAAGCACAAGCAAATAACTGAATTCGAAATCAAATATAAAACGGAGAAAAAGGATAACGAGATCAGACTGTTGAAACAAAAGGAAGAAATTCAGGCGCTTACCATCAAGAAACAGCGTATTCTCAAAAATTCATTGTTCGGGGGTATTGCCCTTTCTCTTTTATTGGCAGCCGTGATCTTTA
>CAZAHZ010000583.1:0-1583 GCA_964485055.1 uncultured Candidatus Cloacimonadota bacterium | reverse complement strand
TCATATTCTATTGGTAACTTTGATAAACAAGGTTCACATAATATGAAATTGTATAATTCAGCAATCATATTATAAAGTGAGGAATCTGTATCCTCACCAATTGCACCTTCTTCACTCATAATATGATATTTATAATCAGGACTAGTAACTTCATTATAAGAAAGTCTTTTGAGTTTTTTTATTTTTTTGTAGTTAAGATTTGTTTTTTTCAAAAGAGATTGAAAATCATAAGGTTTTGATAATTGGATAACATCATCTTCAACATCTTGATAAAATTTAATTACATCACCATTCGATATACAAAGAAATTCTGCATTCACAATTTCATTATAATTTTGTACTTGGTCTAACGCTTTCTCAGTTAAGGGAATTTCAGGTTGCTTTACTTCAATAATCAATAAAGCTTCTTCATTTTCCCTATCTGACCAAACAACTATATCTGCTCTTTTTCTTGAAGATTTGTGTAAATGATTCAAGGGAAATTCAGTATCAATGTTAATAAGTGGAAAACTCAACTCTTCCACAAGAAATTTAACTGTTTTTTGACGTGCGTATTCCTCAGGAATAGCAGGCACTAGAGATTTTCTGCATGGATCAAATATTGCATCCTGGTTGCATCTTTTATATTCCTTGATATTGATCTCATCTTCTGATTCGAATTCATCTGTCATATACATTGAAAATTCTTCTTCAAAATCCATAGAATCATCAAGTAATTCAGAATCAATTTCATCTTCTAATTCTGGGTCTAATTCGATTGCTTTATTATAGTCTTTAATTGCTCTTTCGTTTTCTTCAATTGCTTCATACACTAAGCCTCTAAAGTGATAATATTTAGCAGAATCAGGATTCATTTCTATAACTTCACTAAAATCACTTAGTGCTTTTTTGAAATCCTCCAATTCGCGGAAAACACAACCACGAAAGAAATATGCTGCTTCTACAACCCCAATTTCCTCATCATCGTCATCAATCTCATCCTCATCGTCCATTTCAACTTCATCATTGTCATCGATTTCAGCTTCATCATCAAAATCAATATCTTCAAAATCAATATTATTATCTTGTATAGTTTTACTAAAATCCGCAATAGCTTTATCATATTCGCCAATTTGAGCATATAAACAACCTCGTTGATTGGTGAAACACAAAAAAATATTATCAGTTTCTATAGCCTTAGTAAAATCCTCTAATGCTTCATCATACTTACCTAATGCCAAATATGCTTTGCCTCGCAAGCTGTAATCGAGTCCTTTTATTACATCAATGTCATCATCTGTTTGTCTTTTCGTTGTTAAATCAATCAATTTATCATAATCCTCGATAGACTTTTCATACTCTTCAAGAAAGTAATATGCAAAACCACGGTTGAAGTAAGCTTGGGCATCTTCCGGGTCGAGTTCAATTGCTTTGTCGAAATCATCAATGGCTTTGTCGTATTCTACGAGGTTATTGTATGCAATTCCGCGGTTGATGTAAGCTTGGGCATCTTCCGTGTCGAGTTCGATTATTTTAGTATAATCAGCGATTGCTTTTTCATATTCCGTTAATTCACTCAATGCAAGTCCTCGATAAAAGTAAGC
>CAZAHZ010000582.1:0-1588 GCA_964485055.1 uncultured Candidatus Cloacimonadota bacterium | reverse complement strand
CCACCGCTTCTTTCCCTTCCTTCACTTTCTCAATGATAGTGCTAACTGCTTCTTCCACCTTTGCCTGATGAGTATAATATCTATTGCGTGATTCATTTAATAGTGAATAATTTTTTATGATTTTTATACCAGATAATTCCTTGGCAAAATGATTAAGCAGAAACTCCGGCAGTGTGGCACTTAATATAAAAAACCTGGATTTCCATTTCTTTAAATATCTTATCGTTGCTGTAATCAATCCTAACGTGTAATAATCATAAGCATGGATTTCATCCAGTATTATGTCTGACCCCATCAGGTTAAAAGTCTTCATTTCCCAATAATTGTAATTAAATCCGGGAGTTAGAATCTGATCTACCGTACCTACTGTAAATGACATATGAAAAGTCTTAGCTAATAGATAATCTGAATAATCATATTTATCAGGATTATCCTTGAGCCTCAGATTGTATGCCCCACTATGAACAAGAGCTACGGATTCAGAGTCAAAATATGCCTTAATTCTTCCCCAGATGGCATTTGCAGTAACTCTGGTTGGTAATAAGTAAAATCTCCCCTTTCTGATTCCCGAACTCCATAATAAAGCTGCCTCAGTTTTCCCTGACCCTGTGGGAGCAATTACAATAACGTCGGAATTACTCTCTGCACACTCTTTTTGAAAATCAGATAGGATTATAGTCTTTCCTAATCTTGATTCCATACCTTTGATAACAGCATTCTTATTATATATCAGCCGCGTAAGCTCTTTCCCGCTGGATGCTATCCAATCACAGCTCTGAAGTATTCCTTTATAGAAAATGAAGTCATCTCGAACAATTTCTTTTTTGTGTACTGTGTTATAAATATAATAAAAGTTTTTCGGATTTCCTTTCTGAAGAAAAAGTTCCAATTTCTCCTTTTGGACTTCTATATCGTAGTTAGCCAGGAAACTGAATAGTACTTCTTTGCTAAAGTTAAATGATTTGATCTCTTTCTGATCTCTAAAAAGTTCAAATGTTAAAGGAAGATGGTGAGTAAAAATACTCATAGCTGCGGCAGGATGATGGAAAAGATAAAAAAAGAGCGCTCCTGACATCAACTCATGTCTAAAATAAAAATCATTTTCAGGAAATTTGCCTAATCTTATTAGATTCTGAAATGATTCTACTATCTTCCCCACATCATGCAGAATAATAGCTGCTTTCAGAATCTCGCTGTCATATTCTAACAAAAATTCTGAATGCCTCTTTTCCAATTCATTGAATACAGAAAGTAACCTGTCTGTATGCTCAATTAGAGTCTGATCCTTTTTTGCTAAAATTCCCGATATTTCTTTATCCATAAATGAATAGGGGTATTTTTATACCATCGAATTCTAAAACTTCCTGTTCCTCCTCTAAAATTACCGGATTACTTATGAATGAATATTCCTGCCTTTTTGCAATTGTACGTATCTGGTCTTTATCAAAATCAAACAATATTGGCAGATTATAAACTTGAGGCGTTTGGAATGTACTATAACGGTACAATTTTCCCGCCTTCATATCGGCAAGTGTTTTTTCTCCTCTTTGACTTCCTTTAACAAGGCAATTTTCTAATCTTCGCTCCG
>CAZAHZ010000581.1:0-1600 GCA_964485055.1 uncultured Candidatus Cloacimonadota bacterium | reverse complement strand
GTTGAATGGCTGCTCCTTCATAAAGACATTCATTATTTCCTATAGTTGAATTTACAAGATTCAATTTTGTCTGCCAGTCAATAAATATTGCAGAAGTAGAGGGCAATTCGAGTGGTACCGACATAGCATCTAAATTATTTGTTATTTCTGTATTAGATATTGAAACTACTAATGAATCTTCCAATGTTGTTGTGCGATAGCACCTTATTTGTGTACAACCTGAATTAAGATTTTCTGGTTCATTATTTCTAAAAACACTATTTGAAATATTGAATTCTGTTCCATAATTAGGAGAATAAAAATAAACACTTCCACAATTAGTATTATTCTCACTATATATTTTGTTTAATACTGCATCACAGAAAGTAAGGTAGTAAGATTTGTAGTGATGATATTGATTAGTGTGATCTGAACTATAAATATTCGTTAATCTTACATCGCTATTTTGAGTAGCCGTATAGAAGGACCAGTCATAGCCATTAATTAGAGACATATTTGATATCTGGTACAAATTCTGACCGTCATTACCCTGAAATAAACCACCGGCAAATTCGCGATCGAGAATAGTATTTTCAACTGATTCTCCAGAAATATCTACATTACTTTTTATATGAATGGGAAATTTCTGATCATTCAATGAGGTTGAATATGTGCCGTCTGCCAGGTGAATTGCTCTTTGCTCAAGGCTGTCTGGCTTGATTTTTATAAGAGCATAAGCAATTGACTGCAATGGCTCAGCAGCAGAACTTCCACTATTTTCATTATTTCCATCCGGAGATACATACAGATCATGTTCTGCCTGCTGGATATAACCATTCTGTACATCTAAAGAATATTTATTTGGCAGGGGAATTCCGGCACCGGTAGAACCGGGATAAATATAATAATAGTCATCATTTGGATTGATAACAGTAAAAGTATCTAAGATTATTTCCTCAAAAGGGCTTTCGGCTGTAATAAAAATATCATTAGCCCAGCTTGAATAATTCAAATAAATGCTGTTTAAATTTTCATCATCAAAATCAACAGCAGAACTCATTCCACCTATTAGCAGACCTCCTGCAGCAATATCTGCATGATTAAACCTGATAGTAGTTCCGGAAAGCTCTAAAAAAGAGTTTAATAATGAAATTCCACCTCCTCCATAATTACAATAATTGTTTTGGATTCGGCAGTTTTTTATTCTCAAATATGAATCGCAAATATAAAAGCCACCACCGTACCGATCAGGGTCATAAGGAGCATTATCTTGATAACCAATCCCATTTTGAATGACGAATCCTGAAACCTGCAAATCATAATAACCGGGAATATTTTCTATTCTAATTACACAATCATTTTGAAATCCATCAATTATTGTCTGTGATATATATGTTTCATCGCCAGTAGTAAGAAGCAGACTTCCCAGGGTGATTGATTTTTCTATTATTAGTAGATTTTCATAATAAGTTCCGGGATGAACCAGAATTGAGTCTCCGGAGATGCTATAATCTATTCCAGCCTGGATCGAAGTGAAGTCACCCGTTCCATCCTGCTTGATCTCGTAAGTAGAACCGATAAGCAACGAACAAAACAAACAGAAAAGAATTATAAATCTTAA
>CAZAHZ010000580.1:0-1612 GCA_964485055.1 uncultured Candidatus Cloacimonadota bacterium | reverse complement strand
GTTGAATGGCTGCTCCTTCATAAAGACATTCATTATTTCCTATAGTTGAATTTACCAGGTTCAATTTTGTCTGCCAGTCTATTAAGATTGCTGATGTTGCAGGCAACCAGACAGGTTCGGACATTGTATTTAAATTATCAGTGATTTCTGTATTTATTACATTAACTACTAATGAATCTTCTAATGTCGTAGTACGAGAACACCATATCTGTAAACATCCTAAATACATGAAAATAGGGCGATTATTGCGAAATACACTATTTGATATTCTGAAATAAGTGCCAAGATAAGGAGAGTAACAATAAATATTGCCTGCATCTTGATTATTTTCAGATAATAAGCAATCAAATTCCACATCGCAGAAATTAATTACAAAAGAGCCATACATCCTCGAACTATTTATATCTTCTGTATGATAAGAATTATGGATATTGGATAAAAGAACATTACTATTTATAGTAGCCATATAACTTGGCCAGTCATTTGCATTCATTAATGAAATATTAGATATTTGATAACATTTTTGACCGTCATTTCCAAATATCAAACCACCAGCGCATTCTCTATCAAGGATAGTATTCTCGGTTGATTCTCCGATAATATCTATAAAGCTTTTAATATGGAGAGGGAATTTCTGATTATTTAAGGAAGAAGAATAAATGCCATCTTCAATATGGATTGCTCTTTGTTCCAGACTGTCTGAACGGATTTTGATCAAAGCATAAGCAATAGATTTCAGTGGTTCTGTGTCAGAAATTCCACTGTTATCATTATTTCCATAAGGTGATACATAAAGGTCATGATCTACTTGTTCGATATAGCCATGTTGAATATCTACTGAGAATTTATTTGGTAAGGGAATACCAGCACCTGTAGAGCTGGGATAAATATAATAATAATAATCATCAGGATTGATAACGGTAAATGTATCTAAGATAATTGCCTGAAAAGGACTATTGGATGTAATAAAAATATCATTAGCACAACCTGAATAATTCAAATAAATATTATTTAAATTTTCATCGTTAAATTCAACATCAGAGCACATGCCCCCAATTAGAAGACCGCCTGCTCCAATATCAGCTTGATTAAACCTTATCGTACAACCAGATAGATTCATAAATGAATTTAATAATGCTATTCCTCCTCCTCCAAGATTACAAGTATTATATTGAATTAGACAATTCCTTATATTTAATGATGATTCGGAAATATAAAGCCCTCCCCCAGTGCTATCAGGCTCATAAGGTGCATTATACTGATACCCATTACCATGCTGAATAACGAATCCTGCAATAACAAGCAGATTATAGTATGCAGGAGTGTCCTCAATTCTAATTACTGAATCATTATAATTGCCATCGAGTATAGTCTGATTTATATATGACTCGTCTCCTGTTGTAAGGAATAAGCTGCCGAGTGTAATAGGTTTTTCCAGTATTACCAGGTTCTCAAAATAAGTGCCCGGGTAAACCAGGATCGTATCACCCGCGGTGCAATAATTTATCCCATCCTGGATAGTAGTGAAGTCACCCGTTCCATCCTGCTTGACCTCGAAAGTAGAACCGATAAGCAACGAACAAAACAAACAGAAAAGAATTATAAATCTTAA
>CAZAHZ010000579.1:0-1624 GCA_964485055.1 uncultured Candidatus Cloacimonadota bacterium | reverse complement strand
GATCGCTCCACCGACCGGATCATCCTGCCCCTTGGGAGTTGAGCCGTGACGCTGGTAGATAGTGAAAAAATCGAGTGTGATATCCGGTCGTATGTGAAATATCCAGCTTGCCCTCAGTTCATCGCTGTTTGGAGGGAGAACACTTCCAAGCGGATGCCCAAAATGCGAATAAATATTAACATCGAACCAGTGACCATAAACAAATGGTCTCAGGCGCACATATTCTGTTCGCAGCTCGTGACGCCAATAACCAAATGGATGTATCCATCTCATTCCGCCAAGATAACCGGTCTGATTATGCCAGCTGTCTGAAGCGATTTTGGAGATTCTTATCTCATCGAGCAGTAATTCGCCATAAGCTGATAGTCCTTTAAAGATTCTGAGTTCAGTGTCAAAAGACCATAATATATTATCATCGTATTTATAATCATGACCTATCGACCAGAAGATATTCACCGGAACTAAATATGCAAGATCATATTTACGGTCCCCATAAATCACAGCCTCTGAAAGACCGATTGAAAGCCAGTTTGAAGGCAGTAATTCAATTCTATGTGCCGCCATATATTTGCGATGAATTACCTTCCGGGGTTTACCCTCTTCACTGTTATAAAGAACCTTGTGTTCCAATGGCGAGGGATCGAGAGCAGCGTGTATATAGGTGAAAAATATCTTGTTACGATAATGAAATCTGAGTTCACCGTAATCATAGGACGGGTGGTTGGCGGAGAGCAGCAGGTTGTGGTATATGCCCGGTCCGAACTGATGCCGTCCTCTGCCTAAACGAACACTGAAATAGTTTTCAGTGTATCCCAAGTATGCAATTGTCTGGTCATAAGAAACACTCTGAGTGTCTCTGATTTCAGTTCTTACATACGGTTCAAAAAGATGTTGGCGCCCGCCTCTGCTTTGAACTGTGTCGAAAAAGCGAATATAAGCCCCGAGTTTATTTTTCCAGGTCAACCAGCTTTCTATGCCATGTGATTGCAATGATGTGTATTCATTTAAAAACTTTTCGTCTTTGAAAAAATCATAACGAAATACAGGATTTAATCCGAGAATGAGATCTTTGTCATAGATTGTGTACATGTTGGCATGATAGCCAAAATAATTTTCTGATATCCCTTTAAAACCCAAACGCTCGACCAGAATTCTCGTCCGTGTTTTGAAAGTATTATCCGGAGCCATTCCATATAAAATGTGATAAAGATTCTTGAGATAATGACCATAACTATTATCTGCGTCGATTGAAAGGTTATTAAGATATTCATTAACAAAAGTCTGGCGTAATGGGAACGAATGCGGCACATGAAGGTTCGAAAAACCGGCGGTATGAAAATACTTGAAATCAATCTGCTCTATTCCATAATGCTCGATAAAAAGTTGGCTGGATGCTTGAGAGGATAAGAATGTCAGTGATTTTATAAAGAGAGTCGCAGCAATCAATAATTTTCGCATATACTGTCAGCCGTAGTTTTAATTATGAGAAGTTTTTGCTTATAAGAAATTCTCGAAATTAACGACAATGATTTATTTTTTTAAGTCCAGTCTTACTCAGGTGATAATAAGTTAATCTGCTTATCGAGTTAAAACAGCATACTTTAATGCCCCCTTTCCGGGCTAA
>CAZAHZ010000578.1:0-1624 GCA_964485055.1 uncultured Candidatus Cloacimonadota bacterium | reverse complement strand
TGCTGGGAAACTACCCTAATCCTTTTAATCCTCAAACTACAATTACATTTTTAACCACTGAGAACACAGAGGACACAGAGTTGAATATTTATAATATCAAAGGTCAACGTATTAGTTCATTCAAAATTCATAATTTAAAATCCAAAATTAATTCTGTTGTCTGGGATGGAACAGATGATAACGGCAGGGAAATGCCCAGTGGAGTTTACCTATATAGATTATCTGTTGGTAATGAAAACGAAACGGGTAAAATGATGATGATAAAATGAGAATTATCAGGAATGAAATTATATTTGACATAAGTGGTACGTTAAAGATAGATTGTTTTGTGATCAACGGGAAATTTATTTTAATTAATGATTAATGAAAAACAGGGCAGGGATGGACGATATAGTGTGTAATTAAATGTTGAGTGATAGTTTAACAAGGAGTTTAGCAATGAAAAGAATTCATTGGTTTTTATTTATGATCATTTTACTTGGCTGGGGATTTGTAGAAGCAATAGAAGTGGAAGGTGTGATCGGAACAGATACGATATGGTCACCGGAAAATAATCCTTATCAGGTAATTGATGATATTGAAGTCCTCGATGGAATTACATTGACGATTGAACCTGGTGTAAGAGTGGAATTCATGGATTATAACCGATTCCAGATTTATGGAAGTTTGCTATCAGCAGGAACAGAATCGGATTCAATATATTTCACTTCAGGAAGAATTGACCCAACAACAGGTGACTGGTATGCTATTAACTTTATTGATGAATCTTCTTCAAATAGTGTTTTGACAAAAACAATTATCGAATATTCCAATGCAGGAGCACGATGTGAAAATTCCTCGCCAAACATTTATGATAATAAATTCATAAATAATCATACTGGAATTGTGTGCTATGATAATTCTTTGTTTTTAGTGATTCATGATAATATTTTGGTAAATAATAGTTGGGGAATTTACTGCAATAATTCAGAAGCAATATTCAGATATAATTATTTATCTGACAATGAGGAGTATGGGATTTATTGTACTGAAAATTCAGCAGCAATAATTACAAATAATGTCATTAAATCAACCTTAGGAATAGCAATTATTATCAAGGAAAATTCTGTGCCTGCTGTGAGTCAAAATACTTTACTTGATAATGAAACTTGCATTTCTATTGAGGATAACGCTGATCCCGTTATTTTTAATAATATTTTTTATGCCAATGAAACAGGAATAGATTTTGATGAGTCATCAATATCATCTTCGGTTGGCTATAACCTGTTCTGGTTAAATACGATTGATCTTTCAAATGATGTATTACCCGGATTTGGTGAATTAACGGAAGTAAATGTCAATGGTGATGAGTGCGATGTTTATTCTAACCTGTTCCTTGATCCGGAGTTTATCGATCCAGAAAATGAAGATTATCATCTTTCAGAATATTCACCGGCAATCGATGCCGGAAATTCTGGGCATGCTTTTACTGATCCTGATGGTACAATAGCAGACCTGGGGGCTTTGTATTATCAGCAGGGACCATTGATCCCGCTGGCAGATTTCATTGCTTCACCTTTACTGGGTGGAGCACCACTTGCAGTGCAGTTTACTAATCTATCTCTTTATGGAGCAGAAACGTATC
>CAZAHZ010000577.1:0-1625 GCA_964485055.1 uncultured Candidatus Cloacimonadota bacterium | reverse complement strand
AGACGGTGGGCTATGATCATTGCAGTCTTACCTGCCAGAAGCGTTTCCATTGATTTCTGTATCCTGGCTTCTGTCACGGTATCTATCGAGGAGGTCGCCTCATCCATGATCACCAGCTCCGGATCATAGACCAGTGCCCGGGCAAAACTGAGTAACTGCCTCTCTCCCTGCGAGATATTCTGTCCCCGCTCCGAAAGCTCTATCTCCATCTGTCCGGGTTCGGTAAACTTCTTCGCCTGAACGGATTCCAATGCCCGTTGAACTGCTTCCGCCGGGATCAGATCATTATAGATCCGCACATTCTCCAGGACATTGCCCGGAAAAAGATATATGTCCTGCAGGATCAACCCGATCTTCTGTCGCCATTTCTTCAGATTTATCCGCTTGATATTCACGCCGTCAATCAGTATCTCGCCTTTCTGCACCTGGTAAAATCCGCATAAAAGACTGATCGTAGTTGTCTTCCCGCTTCCCGAAGGTCCCACCAGTGCTAATTGACTGCCCATTTTTATCTTAAAGGAAACATCACGTAATATCCATTTCTCGCCTTCATAAGCAAACCAGACATTCCTGAATTCTATCTCCTGCTCAAAGCCCGGTTCCAGATTCTCACCGCCATGATAATCCTCTTTCGGCAAGTCCAGCAGTTCCTGTATCCTCGTCATGGATACAAAGCTGCGCTGCACCTGCATAAAATTCTCCAGCAACTGGATCAGGGGCCAGGTTATCCTGATTATATATTGCGTAAAGATGATCAGACTGCCTATTGTATAGCTGCCATCAATAATTTTAGGTGCAAAGAGCACGATTACTATTCCCAGTAAGGCGGTATTCACCACAAATAAAAAGAAACCTTCGATCCCATATTCCAGAAAGCCGGTTTTCGCTTCCAGGTCTCTTTTTTCCGCACTTGCCTTGTCAATTCTGGCAACTATTTCCTTCTGCTTGTTAAATATCTGCACGATCGGCATGCCCTGGATATATTCTGTCAAAAGCGAAGTAACTTCCGAGTATTTCTCACGCACTCTGCGGTAAAATTTTACTATATAGCGGAAAAATAGGGCAAAAGCTGTCCCCAGGATAGCTAATGGAATCAAAAATCCCCAAGCCATCTCGCTGCTGCGAATACTGAGCACAATTATGATCCCGATAAAGAAAAGTATATTCCCAATTAACCGTACAGATAGATCAGAAAATAATGCCCGTATCCGCTCCGAATCGTTCTCAACTCTGGCAATAAGGTCTCCCACCGGTCGCTGATCAAAAAATGATACCGGCACCTTCATCAGGTGCTTGAATACTTTTCCTTTCAACTCCGTGATGATACGCAGTCCCAGCCGTGACAAAAGCACGATCTGAGCCCAGGTCAAAAATCCGGAGACCATCACCACACCCACAAATAATCCTGCATAATGCAGCATATCCGCAGTATCCGCCTGCGGAACGCTTACATCTATTATATGTGCCAGGATCAAGGGGTCCAGCAGCTTCGCCGCACTCACCAGTATCATCGCCAGCAGCCCGACTCCGAATAATTTCCATTCCCTCAATAAATAAGGCAAAAGCAATCTCAGATTCTGCCTGAAATTTACTTTACCTTTGATTTTTTCCATATTGCCAAAATA
>CAZAHZ010000576.1:0-1635 GCA_964485055.1 uncultured Candidatus Cloacimonadota bacterium | reverse complement strand
GTGAGATTCTTTCAGAAGGTTTCTATGCTTATGATGCTGGTTTTAGAGGTGGTGTAAAAATTGCGCTAGGTGATTTGAATGGAAATGGTTATAAAGAGATTGTAACTGGAACCGGTTTTGGTGGGGGGCCACATGTAAGAATTTTTGATTCTAATGGAGACAATTCTTTAGATGATTATTATTCAATTGAATATAGCTTGAACCAAGTGAACTGGGGCAGGATTCTGCACGATTATGGTCGAGATGAAAATTGGTGGAATAACTGGATTCACTATGTTCCCGGGATCTGGTATGGGGATGAAGGCTGGCAAAGGCAGATGGATTTGACTCAGTTTGCTGGGGAAACGATCTGGTTGAGATTTAAGTTCATTACTGATGGAAACATGGAAGAAGATCAGGGGACTGGTATCTGGATCGATGATTTTCGTCTTGTTGGAAGAGAACTTCATGACTATGACGCAGGTATTGATTGGATCAACATACCTTATCCAACAGCCGTAGATATTCCAATAAATTGCTCAATGATGATATCAAATTCAGGTTTAGTTGACATTGAAAGAGTTCAAAGTTATTTCCAAATAGATAATAACGATTTAATTCCTATAGTTCCCTGGTCAGCATTAGCATCTGGTGAATCTCAAACTCGAACGTTCCAATTAAATCGCAATCTGCAATATTTCGGCGTCGTTGATGTTACTGGTGTAATTTCTATTCCGGACGATGAAGTTCAGAATAATAATCAACTTACAGTAAATAACGTCGAAATTTATCCGGAAGGAATCTGGAAATTAGGATATGATAATCGCGAATTTCCATTTCGCTTTGAATTTGGTAGAGGTCATGGTCCTGCAATATATTGCACTCCGGATAATGACGGGATTGGAGAGACTTTTGATTTGAATGCCATTGAAGTAATCTGGAATGGTCTTCAAGGGCAGCATCAAGAGGTTGAAACTGTTTTACATATCTATTATGGTGGAGAGGGAGAAATAGAAGAGGAAATATTTTCACAGGAAATTGACGTAATACCTGACATCACACTCCCGGAAAAGCATATTATTAATCTTTTTAGAGTTGACGCACTTAAAAATCTTTCTCAGGACTTCTGGATCTGGTTTGAGATTACCCGTGATGATCGACTTCCTGCTGTAGTTGGAAATGAAACTGAATGGGGAGAAGGTCATTACTTCGATTTTGATGGTGCAAATCTGCGGGAGATGGATGCTGAGTTTCAGATTCACCCCGTGTTAATGCCAGCAGGCAGAGATCTGGCTTTATTAGTTTCCGGAAAAGAAGAACTTCTTTTTAACGAGGTTCCATTAGGGCAATCAAAAGTCATAAATGTAACTTTGTTTAATGGTGGGACCGAAGAAGTTACAATAGAAAGTGTTAATAGCGATGAAAGAGTTTTCGAACCGCAATTATTTGATCTTCCCTGTACGATTCCAATCACTGGTTGGAGAAATCTTTCGATTGCGTTTACACCCATGCGAAACCAGGAATATGAAGGTATGTTGGAGATTGAAAATGACGCTGGAGATCCTTTGCCAATTTTTTTATATGGAATTGGCACTGGTGAACTGCCTCATGATAGTCTATGGCATTTTACTGATTTTATTAGAACAGATGTCAGTC
>CAZAHZ010000575.1:0-1648 GCA_964485055.1 uncultured Candidatus Cloacimonadota bacterium | reverse complement strand
TATATCAAACTCTATTATGATTTGCACCCGGAAATTAAACAAGAAAGTTGACAGGAAAAAGTGTAATGTCAAAAATAAGAATGAAAAAAAAAAAGAGAAGGAAGAGGGAACTTTTCTGTTTTTTCTTCTTTCTTGATGTGTTTTTCTATCTTAGGGGACATTTGGCACTAATGTAAGTAAAAAAAATATAAAAGACGCTGATCTTCATGAGAGGATCAGCGTCTTTTTGCTATTTATTATTTATTCCTGGACAGGGAAAATATTTATCACGCCATTAACGTATCGTAGAATAAGAGCAGCGTCATAGACATCAAGAACGCCAGTTCCATCCACATCAGCAGCCGTTAGCTGCCAGTTTTCCCAACCTGTGATCAAAACTACAATATATTGCAAAAGCAACGAAGCATCATAGGCTTCTATTTCACCATTACCGTCTATATCACCATAATTTATCACAAAATCAAAATCATGAAAACCAAGGTAACTGAAAGTGTCTTGGGGATATGTTGTCCACTCACCGGAAATGTAATTGATATTCGCATTGGAGATATTACTGTTCCGCACGAGGGTCATATCTTTGCCCCAGTCAAGGGAAGAATTGGCAACGCCAATCATATCTATCACAGCCCCCTGATAATAAAGAGCCACGGCATCATTCCCATTAAAAGCCAGACAAAAACTGTTGGATTGCATATCCACAAAATCTTCACCGGTGAGATCATTAACGCCATTATTATCATAACAGACCACAAAAACGTCCCAGGATGCAATGCTGCCATTGAGGAAAAGTTCATTACCGAATTCACCACCACCATTAGTCTGTTTTCGTAAAGACCAGCCAGCCAGATTTAAAGGAAGGGGAGAGCCGTTAAATATCTCCAGTGCTTTATGATAACCGCTGCCTTCCACGTATTCGGAGATGAGCACGAAGTCATTGCCGGCGGGTTGAGTGGTAATACTAAAATCAGCGTCACTTTCATCCATGATCGAATTATCGGAAGCACTAACCCTCACGCGGTACTGGTCACTGATCTGCAAACTGCTGTCAATGATCCAGAAAAAAGAGCCGTCATTAGTTTCACCTTCAGAGAGAGAAAATTCCTGTCCGGCAAGCAAAAGATCAAGATTGACATTCCCGAAGTAACTCTGTGATGTCCAGGTGATCTCATATTGATTGCCTGTAAACCATAATTCACCACCATTTGGAGCGGTCAGAGTAATTTGCGGTTCTCCTCCCTGATAATACCAGATTCGCTCGATAAGGCTGTCGTCAAGAACAAAGGGATTGGGATTATTTAATTGGTAGGAAGCAATTGCCCAGGTACGGGCAATTTCAGCAGCATCTGCCGGGTCCTGCTGATGCCAGTTGTACAGAACATCCATCTGGCTATCCATGAAATTACTCTGAATGACATCGTAATACATGGTATAGAAATAAAACATGGAACGGGCAATATCGCCCTTAACTGCTTCCCGCGGCTCCCACTGGTTTACGCCATCATTTTCCTTTTCCGAATATTCATCTATATTGGAGGTGGGAATATAAGTGAGGACTTCATTAAGCCGGTACCAGGTGTCAGTATTCTGATCAGGAATGTCGTTGTAAGGATAATTTGACCGGGCGGAATTGACATTACTTTTGCAGGGG
>CAZAHZ010000574.1:0-1652 GCA_964485055.1 uncultured Candidatus Cloacimonadota bacterium | reverse complement strand
AAAATAAGGAGGATGGTAAGATGAAAAGAATTAGTATTGTTGTAATTATGTTAGTTGTTTTTTGTATTGTAGCTAATGCAGATTATGCATTAACAAGGGGACCGGATATTGGTGAAATATATTTTATTGGACCGACATCTACCGGGAATGGTATTTACCGTTCAACAGACTTTGGTGAATCTGCTACTTGTATGGACAGCACATTAAATACAAATATTGATATTATGAGCATAGCCGCAGATCTTACTCTTGGTGTTTTATACGGTTTTGCAATGCCGGAAAATTTATATATTTCATATGACTATGGAGTAGAAGGGAGTTGGGCTTATAGAAATAGTGGTATGCATATTGGATTATGTAGTGGGGTTAATGCTGGTCAAGTATATAATGCAATAGTTTCACATAGTGAGAATTTTGGTATTGATTTTATTTCACATTCATACAATGGATTTTTTGGAAATTTAAAAGGTATTGGACTTGATAATCAAAGCACAGTTGCATATGCAACCGTGTTTATGAGCAGTGTCCCTGATTCAGTTTATCTGCTGATAAGCTATGATAATTTTGAGAACTTGGAGATTCTCAAAGTATTAAATTATGATCAACAGAACGGATTTTGTATAAGCAGGGGGGTACTATATGGTGAGACTTTTATTATAGATTCATATTTCAATCTATTTCATTCAACAGATTATAGTTATACCTGGAATAAGAATAATGAATTCAATTTTTTTGATTTTTATAAGTTTGGAGCAGTCGGAGGCAGACAAGAGGGCGAATATTATATGATGCTGACTTTTAATAATGTGATGGGAGAGAATAAACATATATATATATATCATTCAATTGATTATGGTAGAACTTTCGAAGTATCTCATCCGTTTTCCAAAGGAGAAGAGCCTTTATTTGCAAATTTTTCAGCTTCTTTGACCGAAGGTACGGGACCTCTTACTGTACAATTCTGTAATTATTCTATAGGAGATATATTACTTTATGAATGGGATTTTGATAATGATGGGATAATTGACTCTTATGATATGGAACCCGAATATACTTATCAGGATAGTGGTTATTATACAGTAAGGTTGGTTATCCACAATCAGAATATATCAAACGAGTTTTTGAGGGAAGATTACATCCACATAGTAGAAGGAAATTCAATGGGAAATGAGGAATTAATACAAAATACCACTTTATCAAACTACCCTAATCCTTTTAATCCATTTACGGTAATTTGCTATGAATTTCCTGCTAATTTTGAATCTTCAAAGATTGAGATATATAATTTGAAAGGTCAAATAATAGATACTATTACTATTAATAATCGGCAATTTGAAGTGATCTGGGATGCGGAAAAATTCTCTTCAGGAATATACCTATACAAGTTAGACGTTGAAAATTCACCAATCAAGAAAATGATTCTTTTGAAATAAAATAAGGAGGATGGTAAGATGAAAAGAATTAGTATTGTTGTAATTATGTTAGTTGTTTTTTGTATTGTAGCTAATGCAGATTATGCATTAACAAGGGGACCGGATATTGGTGAAATATATTTTATTGGACCGACATCTACCGGGAATGGTATTTACCGTTCAACAGATTTTGGTGAAACCGCTACTTGCATGGATAGCACTTTAAATTCTAATATTGAT
>CAZAHZ010000573.1:0-1664 GCA_964485055.1 uncultured Candidatus Cloacimonadota bacterium | reverse complement strand
ATTCTTTTATTCTTAGAAAGCGGTTATGAGACCAATTCAAAAAGGAAAATCAGGTACTACCTGATGTATAAGCTCTATAAATTCTATCGTAGAAAGAGTCAGCGAAAATGTAAGCTTTCTCACCAGAACGCTTATGAGAAGTTAGTCAAATATTACGGACTACATGACCTTTCAAGCAGGTTCGGCTGATGAAACTGTGAACGCCTGGAACGAACTTTGTCGGAAAGCCGTGTGCGGGAGAACCGCAGGAACAGTTTGATGAGTAGGACAGGTGGATGGAAACTCTGAAGTCTGTCTCTACTCTACTTGCTCAAATAATATTAGAATGTGTATCTCACTTTCATATATGCTTGCCGATAATCTACGAGATATTCATCCTCTATCTCATCTTGGACGGTTTTGTAGCCCAGGTATAGATAGCACTGATCCCGGAATTCATAGCTGAGATTGGAGAAGAAACCCAGATAGGCAGTCTGCCAGACCGTTTCATAATTATTATAGCGGAGTCCGTTTGTCAGCGAAAAGTCATTGGTGAAATTCAAGGTTAGATCAGCATTCCCGATCCAGTAATGATCATCCATCCCGCAGGAATCAGGAAAATCAAAATACCTCTGTCTCGTCGCTGAAACGTTGTATGAGATATATTCGCTAACAACTCCAAAAAGACCAAGGCAAAGATAATCCTTGTCAGAGACTTGCTCCAGGTTATAGATCACACTTTCCCCAGCACTATAACTGACACTTGCTCCCAGCCAGTCAATTTTATATAAGTTGACAGAACTCCAGAAATCCTGCCAGCCATACGTAACTTCGTTATATTCCTCCTGCCCTTTGTTGAGATTAATATTGAAATGGAATTTCTGAGGTGTATTCATATAGAAATTCACTCCGCCACTTTGCTCAAACATATCGTAACTTTCATTATCAACAGCTTTATGATACCAGATACCAGACCCGAAATTCTTCAAGAATTTCCCTTCAGGTTCACTGGTTTGGGAGATATTGATATTCATCGTTGTGAAATCGGTAATATAGACCAGCCCCATATCAGCATCAAAATCCCTACTGCGATGAGAACCATTCAGAGACCAATCGAAATCTCCCTTTTGCCCATTATACCCGCAATTTACATTATACCCTTTTCTGCTCTCAATGTCAGAAGCATCTTTATAAGAAACATCTATTTCACTCCACAAAGTCTGGTTTTTCATGAATTCCCAGCAGGGATTAATAACCAGGACTTCATTATGATAATCTTTGTTCATCCTGTTCAGCAGCGTCATTTGAATATAAAAATCCTTCCACTTAGGCTTGAATGCCAGCATATTATACACATCATCAGCATAAAGCACTTCTCCATCTTCCTTAATCTCCTTATCCATGGCAGACAGAAAGCCATAGGAAAAATGTTCTGTATTGCCGGTCAGCTTCACGGCATATTGAGGCTGCCTGATATGTCGCGAATAGAAAAGATTATCATCTACTCCAAATACATCCAGATCCTCGATGAAAAAATACCTGTTTTCATAAAAACTCGGTTCATAGCGGTTATTAAAATTATCTTCCAGTTCATCCATGGGAATATCAGAAAAATCGGGATTAAAGCTCAGTTTAAGTTTGGTTGCCGAGGTGGGATTATAAGAAAAATCCAGTCCGACATTATC
>CAZAHZ010000572.1:0-1669 GCA_964485055.1 uncultured Candidatus Cloacimonadota bacterium | reverse complement strand
AGACAGTGTAATGTCACCTCCGCTAATATTGTAAATCTCAAGATATTTATTGCTCGCACTGTCTTCACCGTATTCAGAAAAGAAAAGTCCGTAAGTACCGGTGCTGCAACCGGTATGAGAACCCAGATAAGTCCATGTATCAATGGGATAGACTATCCATTCTGAATTAAGTGAATCAGTTCCTGCTGAGGCATTCCAATCAGGATTTCCTGTACATACTGTGGATTTTCTTACAATAGTATGGTTTAGTGTACCATCCGGAATACCTGCTACAGGCCATCCGTTTCCGGGATCTATAAAATTATATAATCCTATAATATCGAGTATCGTAGTATCAGAAGGCGTAATCATAACCAAAGCCCTGACATCATCACCATTAAACGACATAATATATCCTGAGGCATTATATGGAAAAATTTCGTCAGCTTGGGCAAGTATAAAAGGATCAGCCAGATTATTGGCAATCACCCATACATCATTTGGTGCCAGAACAGCGCCTGCAGGAAAGGAATGCATGCCTGACCAGGCTCCGCCATTAAAGTTTGTTAAAATATCATAATCTGAAAGTATAACATTACTTCCTGTACCGTTATATATTTCAAGATATTTATTGTTACTGCTCCCCTCACCGTACTCGGAGAAGAACAGACCATTGGTTTGAGACATAATATTATTCATACCAAAAAAAGTAATCATAACAATAATCAGTGATAGCTTTGTAAGTGTAGAAACTGAATTTTTCATAACATATATTTTTAAAATTAACCTAATTTTCCTTATTACAAATTAACAAAATTATTCTCAATTTTTTTGAATATTTTTGTTAACAATTGGTTAAAAACACTAATCATCTTCGGCGCCTGGATTAAAAGGGGCGAGTCAGCACAAAAAAAAGCTCCCGGAAAAATTCCGGGAGCTTTTGATCCAGATTAAGAAATATATTATTTTTTATCATCTTTTACTTCTTCGAAGTCGACATCAGTAACTTCATCATTTGATGGTGGAGCTTGTTGATCTTGTGCACCGGTACCGGGCTCAGACTGCTGGCCGGAATCCTGGGTAGCTTTATACATTTCTTCGCTTGCTGCCTGCCATGCTGAATTAAGCTTATTCATTGCATTATCTATTGCTGTAACATCTCTGGTTTTATGAGCTTCCTTTAGATCTGCAAGTCCATTTTCGATTGGACCCTTCTTATCTGCCGGCAATTTATCGCCATATTCCTTAAGTTGTTTCTCTGTCTGAAAAATAAGGGCATCGGCACTATTTATTTTATCTATCTTTTCTTTTTCTTTTTTATCAGTTTCTTCATTTGCCTTAGCCTCATCTTTCATTCTTTGGATATCGGCATCTGTAAGTCCGGAAGAAGCTTCTATCCTGATATTCTGAGATTTTCCTGTAGCTTTATCTTTAGCTGAGACATTAAGAATACCATTTGAGTCGATATCGAAAGTAACTTCAATTTGCGGTATGCCTCGCGGTGAAGGTGGTATACCATCGAGATGGAAACGTCCTATACTTTTATTCTGGCTTGCCATTGGTCTTTCACCCTGAAGTATATGTATTTCGACAGAGGTTTGATTATCGGAAGCAGTAGAAAACACCTCTGATTTTTTAGTAGGTATAGTTGTGTTCGACTCAATCAGTCGTGTCATAACTCCGCCAAGTG
>CAZAHZ010000571.1:0-1676 GCA_964485055.1 uncultured Candidatus Cloacimonadota bacterium | reverse complement strand
CGATAATTCCTGCAATAGTTACCCAAAATGCACCTTTACTTACTTTTTTTGATAACGAATCATTATTATTATGCTTGAATAAACCTTTCAGTAGCTTCTTCATTTTATAGTAAATCAATTTTAATAGAAATATTTAATTGCTGTTTTTGATCATTGGCCCTAAATGTCTCATCTATCTCTTGAGCAGAATACTGTAACCTTAGAAAAAATTTCCCATCTCGGAATTTAGAGAAAATTATCGATGGTATAATTGCCGAGACTGAATTTTCATTTTGAATTTTAATAGATTTATTTTTATCTCCAATAATCAGTATACCTTCCGTATCCCCCAATCCATGTTTCGCTGAAATTAGTGAAGATAAAATATCACTATGATTAACATTACCAATAATATTAAATCTCTCAAGCTCGTAACCCCCATTATGAGCTTCGAAATAAAGTGTTTTAACATCCCACGCTTCCGGATTAAAGGTAATATGAAACGGGTGGATCGTTTGCAACTGACGCGATGGGAGATAGATCTTTTTGCTAATCTGTATTTCTTCATCGAGTACAGTAATCTCATCTTGATAAATAATTTTATTATTAACACAATTTGTAATAAACTTAATTTTATCTTCTTCATATGTGTCGAGATTGACTTTCATTAAGTTAGTTGTTTTATGTTTACCTGGAGATTCGATAACGCAATGTCCAGTATAATAATCTGCACTATAAGATATATCATCAAAATAACCATGATCGATAGTTCCAAATAGTGGTTGTTCAGAAATATTTGTAAATATGCATTTGGTTATTGTGAATCCCTTATATTTATTGAATGATAGACTAATCCTATTCTTTTTTATAAAATTGATGAATTTTCCATCTTCAGATATGGTAATATCTTTATGATGAAATGGTAAAGTGATTGGTTTTAGACTTGCTTTACTAGTTGATTGATCATGCGATATCTTTATTGATGAATTAATATCTAACCTTTTTAAATATTCCTTCCATCTAAGATCAGTTATATGAGTCCTGAAATCGCTTGACCATAAGTAACATAACTCCTTCCAATGATCTTGATCTTGATCTTCATCTTTATTTTCAATTAACTCTTGATAGATCCGATAACATTTCGTATTGATTCTCAAGTCATCTCTACCCGTCAAAGCCCAGCGATTGATATTATACTTCTCTTGTTTTTTTACTGGGATAGGTTGCTCGGGCGATTCTAAATGTAATAAATTTCCCCCATCTTTTGTCCTGAGTCCTTCTAGTACCTGTGACGGTAGTACAAACTCAGCAAAATCACATTCTGACAAAGAATCATATAATCGATATATTCTCTCCCATTCATTGGTATAACTCAACGATGCTTCCGTCTTGTATCTTTCCGGTCTGTAATTAAATATCTCAACATCATTCGCATAAAGGGGAAAGTAACGATCAGATTCAGAATGATGTCTGTGAATGTATGCGAAATACTCATCTAATTCTATCTCTCCATGAGCATACCTTTGGAATTTCTGAAAAGAGATCGAATCAGCCCAAATTACTGGAATACTTCTGCCATCAGCACCCAAAGCATTTTGAGGAAAATATCTCCATTCATCTTTCCACGCACGATGATACTTTCGAGGATTATTCCATTCCATTATGATCGCTTTGTATCCATTATTTAAATAATGTTT
>CAZAHZ010000570.1:0-1687 GCA_964485055.1 uncultured Candidatus Cloacimonadota bacterium | reverse complement strand
AAGCGATTATCTTTAAAGAACTTAGAGTATCCTATGGTCATATGACACTATTTCATCAGAATCATCTTTTTGGTTGAAGTATATCTACCGGATCTCATTTTATAGAAATAGATTCCCGAAGCAACCTGATGATCATTGTCATCAGTGCCTGTCCAGGTGATCTGGTAAGTTCCGGTAACAAGATATTGTTTTCTGGCACTGCTGCTCCGGTTACATCTATAATGATGGTTTCTATATAATGTCCCCTTGCATCAAAATAGAATAACTGACTTGAATATATCCGCTTACTTGTATAAAAAATATTCACTTTCAAATAGGGTGTATTTTTTTTAGATTGACGATTAATGAATGAAATTCATTTGTTTATTGCTTATTCTCATAAGTAAAAAAAGGAGCAAAGATCGGAAATATTGTCTTGTTACTCAATATAGAGTTTATAAGGATGATGTTGATGGCGGGGATATTGGCAACACTGCTTGCCTGGTTTGTAATTAATAACTGGTTGGGAAATTTTGCTTATCGGATTAAACCTCAGGCTCTGAATTTTGTTCTGGCAGCTATGGGTGCTCTGATTATTTCCTGGATAACAGTGAGCTGGCAGACTTGGAAAGCAGCCCGGAAAAATCCGGTAATATCGCTCAAATATGAGTAAGATTAAGTGCAAAGGATAAAATGAAATGAAGAGATTGTGGAATATACCTGTAATCAGGATCGTCATAGTGGCAATATTTGCCTGGATAGTCTTTCAAGCTGCCGGTGAACTAAAAGCAGTAGCGGGATCCATTTTACCGGATTGGTTGACTGCTGATCATAATAGTATGGGAGCAATTTTTAAAACCATGTTGGCATTATTATCAATATTTATCATGGTTTTGATACCCGGCATGAATTTAAAGGATTTTGGATTTTGTCTGCCCAAACGTATAAATTATCTGAAACTTACAGGACTTACTTTTGCAATCACTATAGGCGGTATAGTCATTTTTGCTCCACTGTATATGGGATTACTATCGCATATTTTCGGGGTTAAAATGCAAGGAGGTTTTGATACCGGCGGTTCCGTATGTATAATGATAATCGGGATATGGTTCTGGTCAAGTGTCACGGAAGAGCTTTACAGTCGTGGATTATTGCAGACTCTTTTACAGGATCTGAAAAAGTACAGGTTTCTGGGTTTAAGCCTAACGGTATGGATATCGGCATTATTATTTGGGGCAACTCATTTCAGTGTTTTCAAGATCAGTAGTTCACCCTTTTTCGTAATGATGATAGTGTCCAATACTACAGTTCTGGGTTTACTGGTAGCCTGGTATCGTGAAAAGACGGGCAGTATTCTACCAGCAATTTTAGTGCATATTCTGGCAAATGTCGCTGGTTCTATGCCTAGTTTATTTTTTGCAATAGTATAGTCATAAAACAAAAAAGCCCCTGCCGATGCAGGGGCTTTTGTTATTTAGAGAAGATTATTTCATCAGTATCATTTTTCTGGTAGATGAATAAATGCCTGATCTCATCTTATAGAAATAGATTCCTGAAGCTACCTGACGATTATTGTCATCAGTGCCGTACCAGGTGATCTGATATGTTCCGGCAGCTTTGATTTCATTAACCAGTGTTTTGATCTTCTGACCTTTTACATTATAGATGTCTATCCTTACATTTCCTGCTTCTGCCAAAGCAAAGCTGA
>CAZAHZ010000569.1:0-1694 GCA_964485055.1 uncultured Candidatus Cloacimonadota bacterium | reverse complement strand
TCCACGCACATCCTGCCGATAGATAATTCCGAGTAGGCATCTATTTCATTTTGCTCACCCCAGTTGTTATCTCCGTCATTATTCCAGTTGCCGTCCAGATTACTGAAATACATGTCCGAAGGTAGTGAAGGATCATCATCAACAGCAAAACCTCTATGTGGCACGATTGCCATCTCACTTGTATTTCCTGCGTCTCCGCCCAGTATCACGTATTCTATTCCATAAGCCTGATAATAGTCTATTATGCAGTTACGCACTTTTTCCGCATCATCCACTCCTGTATATCCCGCATAAATATCCGTCGTTGTTTCAACTGCCACGGAATACCCCGTCGAATTCTTGTAATCTATATATTCCTCAAAATCATCCAACAGCACCAGGCTGGTAATCAGCAGAATATCATAATCATCTATCCGTTCACCCACTGTATAAGTGTATCGAGCCATCGCTTCAGGATTATCAACTATCTTCTCCAAACGATCAGTTACCCGCTTACCGCCCCGCAGATTTACTTCAAGTTCCCAGGTTCGTTCCACAGTTTCTGTCTCCAGTTTCAGCGTGATCGAACTGATAAAGCGGATTGTATGTTGCACGGGATTATACTCCACCGGACAAAAATTCAAATTACCAATACTGTGACCACAAAGAAAACCTGTCCCAAAATCGCTCAAACTGCTTTGCGGAAACACCTTATCGCTGCCGTAAATAGCTGCATCAGGCTGTGCCTTGTAACCTGCCGGTACTGGTTGTGAGATGGGAAATAACCTTCCCGCTGGCTCTATCGTTCCTGTTGTTACTTCCGCATAATACTCTATGTCCAATATGTTGACACCTGTCAGTTGCTCATTCTGAGGTAATAAGAGGTTAATTCCAAACCACGGTAACAAAGGTTCTCCCTCTGCTCCCAGCTTGATACAATCATCATATTCTATTTGCAGATTATCTTTGTCAAAACTTAATTGCGGATAATCTATCTCTTTTGTATATTCAATTATACCTGCTGATAAAAGTCCTGCTAATAGTAAAAAAACTAAAACTAATTCCACCTTTCTCATACTATTCCCCCTTTCATTTTCTCTTTCCCAATAATACAAAGCATTTTTTATTCCTTTAAATTAGAACCTCATTAAAAAGTAATATTATGAAATAATCCCTAACAGCTAAAATTGCCAGAGTACGCCAAATTAAAAATAACCCTCATCAAATGCATATCCAAAAAATAATTTGTCTTAATCTTCTCTTCCGTTCGCGTAGTTCGCGTGGTTCGTGGTTAAACTTCTTCTCTTCTCACTCGTCTTACTTCAGCAGCGTAATCTTCCTCACCTGGCTCATATCCCCGCTTTCAAAACGCAGCAGATAGATACCGCTCGCCTGTTTATCCGCCTTCCAGCTTATACAATGACCGCCGGCTTCGCATGATTCCTGCCTCAGTGTTGTCACCTTCTGCCCTTTCACATTATAAATTGTCACAAGCACCTCATCTGTCTCTGCCAGTTCAAAATAGATGTTCACAACCGGATTAAAGGGATTAGGATATACTGCCAGTTTATTAGTAATATCCGGAACTTCATCATTACTGACCGGGTATTCTATGTCATAAATAAAAGGAAATCCTTCATTTATACCAGTTTCAAGACTCCAGATATCTTCATCACCATTCGCTGTCTCACCCACAAAATCCCAGCCAATATCAG
>CAZAHZ010000568.1:0-1702 GCA_964485055.1 uncultured Candidatus Cloacimonadota bacterium | reverse complement strand
AAAACTTTTACTATGGCGAAAGTTGTGGAAAAGCTCCAGAGGCCTACTCTTGTTCTTGCACACAATAAAACGCTTGCAGCACAATTGTGTAGTGAATTTCAGGAGTTTTTTCCGGATAATGCTGTGAGTTATTTTGTTTCTTATTACGATTATTATCAGCCTGAGGCATATATGCCTGCTACCGATACGTATATTGAAAAAGACGCTTCCATAAATGAAGAAATCGAAAAATTTAGACATGCAGCGACCGCTAATCTTTTGACGCGTAAGGATGTGTTGATTGTTTCTTCAGTCTCTTGTATTTATGGGCTTGGATCTGTTGAAGATTATGCTCAGCTTGCTCAGGCCATTAAGGTGGGGGATGTGATTGAGCGGGATAAGTTCTTACGGCATTTGGTTGATCTTCAGTATACGCGGTCCAATATGGAATTTAGAAATGGGATGTTTCATGTGCTGGGGGATACAATTGAGGTTTTTCCTCCTGATAGGGATAGTGTTTTTAGAATCGAATTTTTTGGTGATGAAATAGAGGCGATAAATGAGGTTGAGAGCTTTACCGGAGAAATTATTAAGGAACTGCCAGAGCTTACTATTTTTCCTGCGAAACATGATGTCACTACTCCTGAGAAAATTGAGAGGGCAGTTGCAGGTATTCGTGCAGAGCTAGAAATTCGGTATAATGAGCTTAAAAAAATTGGTAAAAACCTTGAAGCAGAGCGAATAAAGACTCGTACCGAATATGATATTGAGATTATGCTGGAGACGGGTTATTGCACAGGGATTGAGAATTATACGCGTTATCTTTCTGGGAAAAGTGCAGGTGAGCGGCCTACTACTTTGATGGATTATCTTCCCGATGATTTTCTTTTGTTTATTGATGAATCTCATATCACTGTTCCTCAAATCGGGGGAATGCATAATGGGAATCATTCCAGAAAACAAACCTTGATTGAACATGGGTTTAGAATGCCATCGTCTTTTGACAATAGACCTCTTAGGTTTGATGAATTCGAGGAATATATGAAAAATACTGTGTTTGTATCTGCAACGCCTCGGGCTTATGAATATGAGCATACGAAGAAGGCGAACATTGTAGAGCAGGTCGTTCGACCTACGGGGCTTGTGGATCCTGAAATAACTGTTAAGCCTTCCAAAGGGCAAATTGCAGATTTGCTCAATGAGATTGATAAAGTTGTTGCGAGGGGAGAACGAATTTTGATTACAACTCTTACAAAGAGGAGTGCGGAGGATCTTACGGAGTTTTTGAATGATGCAGATAAAAGGGTGCGGTATTTGCATTCAGACATTGATACTGTTGAAAGGATTGAAATCTTGCGAGATTTGAGACTTGGGAAATTTGATGTGCTAGTGGGGATTAATTTGCTTCGGGAAGGGTTGGACTTGCCGGAGGTGAGTTTGGTCGCGATTTTAGATGCTGATAAGCAGGGTTTTTTGCGAAGTGCTAGTGCTTTGATTCAAACTACCGGGCGTTGTGCGAGAAATGTGAATGGGCGAGTAATTATGTATGCGGATAAAATGACTGATGCGATGAAGGAGGCGATAAGTGTGACGGATAAACGTAGGGCGAAGCAGGTACAATACAATAAAGAGCATGGGATTACTCCTGAGACTATCCAAAAAGCAATTCGTGATATTACTTCATTTGGTGGTAAAAAGAAGGACAAGAAGGGCAGAGGCGTTG
>CAZAHZ010000567.1:0-1703 GCA_964485055.1 uncultured Candidatus Cloacimonadota bacterium | reverse complement strand
AGGTTGTCGTATTTCGACTACCTGGGGTAAATTGTACCCTCGTCCTACACCTCCTTCCCAAACACCGGTACAGCCGGTGTTTGGGAAGGAGGTGGGGTGGTGATTTTCAAACCCCAGGTAATCACTCCGTTCCAACCTGGGGCTATTCAAATATATCCCCTATCGGGAAAAATACATAATAAAAATTGAACAGTCTCATAATAAAAAACGGGATATTGGGTAAGATTTTTGTTGACTAAATCAGGTTAGGTAAGCTATTAGTCAATACGAAAATAAATGATAAAGGAATAATTTTGATCAGTTATGAAAAAGAAATAAAAAGGTATGAAGAAATACTGGGTGTTAGTGTTGAGAAAATTGTTGTTAGTATGGCAACATTAAGAAAGTATATCAAATATCTTCAAAAAGAGCTGGAGATGCCCTGTGAATTAACCGGCATAGAAGATTTTCGATGGGAAGAATACTATGTTCTTGGACCTGGTGATATGGATGAATATGAGGAATTGAAAAAAACTCAACCATCATATACTGATACTTTCAAGCTGATAGCTGTAGAAAATGACATTACAGAAAAAAGACTTGGTATCATGGTAAGTGTAAGAAGGGGACGGCAAAAATTTTATTTACCTTTGCAGGATTTAAAAGCAATAGATAAGAAATCCCTTAATTACAAGTTAATAGATGAGTATTGTACCTGGATAGTGAACTACTAATTTATTTTATGAACGCTATAAATATTAGATATTACTTAAATAAAATCAGGATAACTTTAAAGGATGTATTATGAAAATCAAGAAAATTTCGCGGTTACTTATTATAATTTTCATTATCTCAATAATGATTATTTCATGTGATAACAAGTCAGCCAATAATAGCAATATATTTACGAACATAATTGAAACCGATGGTTATGGAAATTTAACCGGTGAAATTGATGATGACTTATGGTCAGAATACTGGCCTAATATGGTTAGAACTTATGTGGGAAATAATATAACAGTTTCCAATGTACATGTTGAATTAGATCATTATGAATATCAATCAAGTAATCTAATCATAAAGAATTATGGTACAGAAAAGCTAATAATATATTCTTCAATTAGTTCTCCATTCATAGTCTATCCTGATTCACTTTTAATCCAGAGTAATTCTCAGGAGGAAATTATCATAACTCTATCATCCATTGATTCATCAGAAGTCTTTCAGGAAGAATTAATAATTATGTCCTATGCAGAAGACTTAATAACAAATCACGACAATATTATAATAGAAGTATCGGCAGTCTACGAACATCAGGATTTCCCAGCATCACCACTTATTTATGGAGCTTGTCCGGCATATCCTAATCCTGCTTCCAGTCTTGTTTTATTACCATTTGTGCTACAAGAATCAGTTGATGCATCTTTATATATTAGAAACAATGCTGGAGAAGAAGTAAAACTCCTTGCTGAGGAACATTTTGAAAAAGACAAAATCTATGAAGTTATCTGGGATTTAACAGATAGCAGCGAAATCACGGTTTCTCCGGGAATATATGAAGCAGTATTAGAACTTGGATCAGAGGAGATACTGTGGACACTTAGGGTAATAAACTGATGCTTGAGCTGCTTATTTTTTTTAAGATAAGCTTGAATTGTATCCTGCATTCCTGTTTTTTTTTTCAAGCAGAAGACGGCATACGAGATAACTCGGAGTGACTGGAG
>CAZAHZ010000566.1:0-1723 GCA_964485055.1 uncultured Candidatus Cloacimonadota bacterium | reverse complement strand
CGGAGAGGTGGCTCTAAAACTGCGGACTAATGGCTCTATCTTGTCGGATTATTCACCACTTTTATCATATATTCCCGGAACATAGAGAATTCGCTAATAATAAAATCAGGTTTTGGAAACTAAATATCAACATCATTTTATCTCGAAGTTTATATAGGGCAGTTATATAGCAGCATCCTACCAATTGCACTCCAGACGACACCACATTTTTTTGTTGTGTCGTCTGGAGTGCAATTGTTAAGGGGCTACGGTATTGCCAAAGGGAGGTGAGTTTATAGTAAAGACAGGTGAGCTGGAAACAGGGGTGGGGGAGAGCAGTAGAAATAAGTAGAAATAGGGAGAAATAAGGGGAAAATAGTTGACAGAAATTAAAACGTAAACATAGTTTCATTGTTAAAGTATTTAATGGGAGAAAAATCGAGAATAATATAATACGAGGAGATATTATGAGACAATTCCTGATAATTTTTATGGGATTATTATTAGCGTGGGTATCACTGGTCGGAGAGGCTCCGAGCTGGGTACCAATAAGTGGCACTGAATACAATATGGTATTATTTAATACCGTAGAACTGAATGAAGAGAATTTCACAAATGCAGGTGGCAATCTTCTGGCAGCTTTTGGACCTGGAGGCGAAAGCGACTGCCGGGCGTTAGCAGATTATTTTGTCGGACCAGATGTATGGAATTCGACAATAGTCTCGAACGTTGTGAGTGGCGAGGAGATAAGTTTCAAGATTTACGATATTATCCTGGATGAGGTGATTGACTGCGAAGAGATGCTGGATTTTGAAAACAATACAACAGCAGGCAGCCCAGATGATCCGGTATTATTGACAGCAATCTTTGAAGTGAATCATGCGCCGATAATAGCATTTCCGGAATTTTTAGAATTTGCAGAGGATGAGATATTTGTAGCAGATTTCAGTGCGTATATCAGCGATGAGGATGATGATGATCTGGTATTGACTTGTGGAACGAGTGAGAATCTGACTATAAATATCACAGGATTATCCGTAGAATTTGTTCCGGCAGAGAACTGGAATGGTTATGTGGCAGTGGAATTTACTGTAGATGATCAGATGGAAAGATTGCAGGCAAACGCGGAATTAGTGATAGAGGTAACACCAGTGAATGATGCTCCGGTGGTTAATTTGCCACTGGAACTGAGTTTTAATGAAGATGAAAGCCTGGAGCTGGATATTAGTGAAATGATCTATGATATAGATGGAGATGCCTTAAATATCATGGCTCTGGGAGAAAATGTTATTGTCAATATTACAGGAGAAACAGCTATTTTCAATGCAGGTTTAAACTGGAATGGTCAGGAGTTAGTAACATTTTTTGTAGATGACGGTCAGATGCGTTCTATAGTGATGGGATCGGTAATGATAGACGTAATTCCGGTCAATGATGCACCGGAATTGATCAGTTATTATCCTGAAGAAGAATTTATGCAGTTGGTTGAGATCACGACACTCGATTTTGGTGTTGATGTGGAGGATGTTGACAGCGAGATAAATTATGAATGGACTATAGATGCCGAAGTGATGGGTACAGGTAATACTCTGAGTTATGAATTTACCGAAAATGGAGATTATGCTGTCTCGGTTAGATGGTGGGATGAAGAATTTGAGAGTGAAATAAACTGGAATATAGAACTTTTGATAAATGAGGAGCAATTTCCACGTCCCTGGGTGCCGGTGAATTATCCAAATTCTAC
>CAZAHZ010000565.1:0-1723 GCA_964485055.1 uncultured Candidatus Cloacimonadota bacterium | reverse complement strand
CAGTAATACAACTTGAACCTGATATTTATAAATCGTAATGAAAATCAGTGATTATCAGAAAATATTTAATAACGAACCGGAAGTATTAATAATACATGCCGGACTAGAATGCAGCGTTATTGGCAAAAAATATCCTGAAATGAAGATGATCTCGTTTGGGCCAACTATCGAGAATGCACATTCGCCACGGGAACGCTTAAATTTGCCGTCATTTGCCCGCACCTGGCAATTTCTATCCATTCTATTGCAGGAGTTTCAGCAGGTGTAGATGGTTCAGAAACCTGTAAATACGACCATCAAATTTCCCAATTCGCTGGAGTATTTACCTTTATGTACTAATTTTATTGAGAATAATGCCAAGTTATTAGGCTTTTTACCGGAAGAGATCAGGGCAATATCACTGGCAACAGAAGAGGCGATTTCTAATACGATATTGCATGCTTATACACCGGGACAATTAGACACAATCGAAGTAAGCTGCTGGCAGACTCCCCTGGGGATAGAGATCATCATCAAAGAAAAAGGCATGCCTTTTGATATAAATAAATTTCCCGAATACGATCTGGAAAACATAGAGAAAGAAGATACTGAGGGACTGGGATTATACCTGATCAAGCAGACCGTGGATGAAGTGATCTTCACGAACCGAGGCAGCGAAGGCAAAGAAACCCATCTGATCAAATATATCACGCAATGCCCAATAGAAGATATTCTGTCGCCGAATTCTTCAGGGAACAAAAAACCGGAGAAACTTCAGACTCGTCGAAAGGGAGTGGAATTTACGATACGGAGACTGGGAGAAGGCGAAGCGATCGAGGTTTCCAGGGCTATTTACCGGGTATATGGTTATAACTATTTCAATGAGCATGCCTATTATCCCGAACGGATAGAAAGGTTGAATAAATGCGGTCAGCTTGATACAGTGGCAGCCATAACCGAAGACAAAGTATTTGCCGGAACCTGTGCAATTTATCGCGAAAACCTTTCTGCCGAGATTGGTGAACTGGAACAGGCAGTTGTGATCCCGGAATATCGAGGCAACCGGGGAATGGAGCAAATGCTCCACTATCTGCGGGAAATAGTGAAAAATAAAAAGTTACTTGGATTGTTTGCTAAGTCCGAGACCAGTGAAATATATGCCCAGCGAGCTTTACATCGGCTGGGATCCCGTGATTGTGCACTTCTTCTGGGTTTCACCAATAAGTTAGTCTGGGATACTGAAAGAGTAGAAAACCAGACTCAGCGAGAAAGTGTGTTATTGACCTATCTGCCTTTGAGTATAGTGGAGAAGAAGAGTATTTTTGTGCCGGAACATCACCTGACAATTGTCAAAAAAATATATGACAATATAGGCTATGAAAGAGATTATCAACATCCGAAAAGAGGGAAAAAGCCCTGGCATGATGCCTCGGAACTGGATATTAAATACTTTTATAACACTTCCACAGCAGTTGTCAAAGTCTTATGCTTTGGCAAAGACATCATCACGCAGCTTAAAAAAGCAAAGAAAGAAATAAAAATAAAGAAATTTGCTGTCATCTACCTGTATTTGAGCCTGGAAAATCCTTTTACTATCATTTATTTTGAAAAGATAGAAAATCTTGATTTCTTCTTTGCCGGTATTTTGCCAAACGATGCAACGGGTGATGTCATTATTCTGCAATATCTTAATAATGTAGATATCAATATTGATAAATTGGATTTATATACTGAATTTGCGAGG
>CAZAHZ010000564.1:0-1729 GCA_964485055.1 uncultured Candidatus Cloacimonadota bacterium | reverse complement strand
AGATCCCCTATTTTGTGCTGCTGATACCAGGAGCCATTATCCAGATGTTGAATCAGCCCGGAGTAAGTGAAGAGATTTTCAGTCCCATTTATCTGCGACCTTTTATCTGGCTCGATAATCTTGGTTTTTATCTGGTAAAACTGCTGCTGCCTTATAATTTACGCCCGGCTTACGGACACATAACAGAGCAGATTGTGACCAGATGGACATTCTATCTCAGCATTCTGCTGACAATTGCCCTGATCTGCATTATTTACCGGATCAGGAAAAAATATCCACTCATTGTTATCGCCTTTATCATTTTCATTGTCGGCATGCTGCCAGTTTCAGGATTGTTACCTTATGTATTTCAAAACTGGTCAAATGTCGCAGACCGTTATGTGTATTTTTCCATGCTGGGAGTAAGCCTGACAGCGGGAATTCTGGTCATGGAGTTCAGGAATTTACGCTATTGGATTTCTGCGATCCTGTTAATTTTCCTGGCTTTGATCATCTTTTATCAATTGCCGATCTGGAAAAATGATATTAATTTATGGCAAAACAATATCAAACGCAGCGGGAAGAATGTTTCCGCCTATAATTACAACAATCTGGGGAATGCCTTCCAGAGGGAAGCTAAGTTTGCCGAAGCATTAGAGAATTATATTGAAGCTGTTAAACTGGATACAACTTACAGTGCAGCCTATAATAATAGAGGATTGATTTATTATATAGATAAAAATTATCAGCAGGCAGAAGCTGATTTCAGGCACGCCCTCGAAATTGATCCTGCCTATCCCCTGGCAAATTATAACCTGGGCAGAATATTTAAAGAGCGAAAGGAATTCGACAAAGCGGAGCAATATCTAAAAAGGTCTATCAAGCAGAAACCGAATTTCGGTGATGCCTATAGTCAATTAGGCTACGTCTATGCCCGTCAGGAACGCTGGCAGGAATCGGAATTCTGTTTTGCCCGCGCAAGGCGTTTTTCGCCCTATAATAGCGGACTATATAATAATCTGGGATTAGTATCCGAACTGAAAGATAACAAAACGGCTGCTCTGAAGTATTACAGCCAGGCGATCAGGCTTGATCCCGGGAATCTGAATGCTTATAATAATCGCGCAAATCTGAATTATCAATTGCAGAATTTTCCGGAAGCAATAGCAGATTTTGATCTGATGACTTCTCAGGACTCATTATACCTGGAAGCTTTCTATAACCGCGGAACAGTTCTGCTGGAACTGGAAAGATATGATCTGGCGATCAGGGATTTCAGCTACATACTGGAAAAAGATTCTCTTTTTGCAGATGCCTGGTTAAACAGGTCTATTGCCCATTATCATCTGAGCGAGCTGGAAGCTGCCTTGTTTGATGCCGGCAAGTATATGAATTTAGGTGGCGAACTGCATCAAGGATACAAAGAAGCTCTTGCCTTAGCCCTGCGAACAAATTTCAGCCTGAAATTAAAGAAAGACAATGAAGATAAATAGAACCGGTTTTATTCAACTAAACCCCATTATAGACGGCATAGACGGTTATCTATGCGTTGTCGAAAATTTAAGAAATATTCCTTTTGAGGTTAAGCGGGTATATTTTATTTATAATTTGAATGATCCTGAAGCAATTCGCGGCAGGCACGCCCATAGAAAATTAGAGCAGGCATTGTTTTGTGTGAAAGGCAGCTTTGAATTACTGCTGGATGATGGCGAAAATCATAAGCGAATAATAATGAATGATCCTGATAAGG
>CAZAHZ010000563.1:0-1734 GCA_964485055.1 uncultured Candidatus Cloacimonadota bacterium | reverse complement strand
ACGACTTTATCCGTCAATTTACAATTAACATAACACTAGAATAAAAATTCCTTTTATTGATGGCAGCGGTTTAACAAATTTTGTCTTAAGAAATGACTGGCTAGATGCTTTGATTATTCACTTTGTAAATTATAATGATGAAACCTTTATTGATGGTGGAATAAATATTGGGCAATCTCTTATAAGACTAAAAACAATTATGCCAGACATTGGATACCTGGGATTTGAACCTAATTCAACCTGTACATCTTATATTCAAAAGTTAGTTAAATTGAATCATTTCAACAAAGTTACTATCCAATGTTGCGCATTATCAAATAGGGTTCAAACTCTGGAGCTAGAAAAAACATTAATGGACGATTCCAGGGCCTCTGTTATTACTTCTTTGCGTCCAGGGTATTTTAGTGAAAAAGAATCAGTATTATCCCTGGATTATGACTTATTTTGGTCAGATCTCAAAATATCATTTGTTAAGATTGATGTTGAGGGGAGTGAACTGGAAGTGTTAAGAGGAATGATAAAGTCAATAAATAAATATAATCCAGTAATAGTTTGTGAAGTATTGGATAGTCATGATGAATCAGTTTTTGAATTTACACAAACCAGAGCAACTCAATTATCAGATTTCTTGCATTCTACAAACTATTCAATTATTCAGCTAGAAACTTGTAAGACAAAGCATAATTTGGTATCATTTAAACAAATCGATTCTATTGTTACAAAACAATGGACTCCTAAAAGTTCTGATTATAATGATTATCTGTTTTATCCATCAAACATAGAGCAAGAAGTATTAAAGAAGCTTAATTCTATTAAATCAAGTTAAAAGATTATACATCCTCCTTTCCACTTATCTAGAGCACTCTTCTAATTCAATATCATATTGTTAGTTTATTAATGTTTTCAGTAATTATTCCTCTATACAACAAGGCCTCATACATTGAAAAAGCCGTTCAATCAATTTTGAGTCAAACTTTTAAGGGCTATGAATTGATAATCGTAAACGATGGATCAACTGATAATTCGCTTGAAATTGTTCAACAACTCAACAACTCAACAATTCAACAATTCAACATTATCAATCAATCCAACTCTGGCGTCAGCACTGCACGAAATAATGGGGTCAAAGCTTCAAAATACGACTATATTGCCTTCCTTGATGCTGATGACTGGTGGGAACCTGATTACTTATACCAAATGAAACAATTTATTGAAAACTATAAACAGGCCGGGTTATGGGCAGCAAAGTATTTTAAGGTAAAGAACGGGAAAAATATTGAAGCTAATATTGGCTTAAAGAATAATTTTATCATGGGTTATATTGATTACTTCAAGGTATATGGAAAAACAATGTGGATGCCTTTTTATGCACCTTCAGTGATTATTCATAAAAATATTCTCTTGGAGTTTAATGGATTTAAACCAAATCTGAAGCTGGGTGAGGATTTTGACCTCTGGGTGAGAATTGCCTTAAAATACAATATTGCATACCTTAATAAGCCGTTGGTTTTTTATAACCAGGATGTGGAGTTAAAAAACAGAGCAGTAAATTCAAATAAGGTTTATGCCCCAAAAAACAATTTTATCTTTCAATTAAGTTATCTGAAAAATGAAGAAAATAAGAACCCGTCTCTAAAACAGTTGCTCGATAACATACGTGTTTATAATTTAATGAATTATCATATTTTCAGGAAGTATCAGAAAGAAACAAAAGAAATAATCAAGCAGGTTGAT
>CAZAHZ010000562.1:0-1734 GCA_964485055.1 uncultured Candidatus Cloacimonadota bacterium | reverse complement strand
GCCGTACCGCCACTTGCACTTCCGGTAAAGCTTACAGCAAGAGGAATATATCCTGATGTAGGAGAAGCATTAATTTCGGCAGAGAGAGGAGGACTAACGCTCCCTTGATATTCATAAGCACTAATATCGACTGCCCATCCATTGGGAACAGTATTTCCATTATAGTCTTGAGTTAAACCAACATCCGTTCCCGCATTAATACAAGGAGAGAATAATTGGAGGTGGAAATCATGTGTAGATGGATTAATAAAAAGAGGAGCTAAATTAATTGAATTAGCATCTTGATCCGAAGCACTTTGGAACGTAGAAAGAGTATCATACTCACTCCCATTCCATTTATAGTGGGCACTACCATCTGGATAATAGCAGTTATAATCAAGTGTATTTGTTGCTTCGCCAACAAGTTCTGCTATAAGATAATTGCTTGAAATAGAAATAAGATTATTTTTTATAGTATTATATGTAGGGATTACTTCATGGTCTTCATTACAATAGGTTATCAGAAGCCCTATATCACAATCATAAATTGTATTATTGTAAACTTCATTATTATGAACTCTTCCCCCTAGATAAATTCCCAGCTTACAATTGTAAATAATATTGTAATAAACTTTATTATTGTAACTTTCATATCCCGCTGTAACAGCAGCCCATATATGAACTGCACCACTATAAGTTTGACCTTGATGGTCGTAAAAAATATTCCTCCTAACGATATTGTCATGACAGTTAATAGTTTGACCAGTCATATCAATCCCAGCCCTTTCGCTATCATAGATTTGGTTGTCTTGAAATGTGCAGGCATAGAATTGGTCACCACCAAAACCAGACCTCCCATTATGACCAACCTCATTATTCTGACAGATTATATTACTTGATTCAGATAGACATACACCAGTATCAACATTATGTTCAACTAAACAATTCTGTATTGTTCCCGAAGTCCCACCATTAAAATAAAAGCCGTAATAATTATAACTCGCTGTTATATTATCAGCTAACGTGTTAACCCCAACCCAGATTTTAACCCCCGTTTCTGCATTATAGTTTGCATCTAAATTTTGAACAGTAATATCTATAGGTGTATCTAAAAATCTAATACCATCCGTATTGCCAAATTTTACTTCTATACCATCAATTGTAATATAATTTCTATTTGTACTAGAGCCGATACAAAAAGTTCTTCTTCCAATTTCAAGTCCATTCGTTTGATTCGCAGGATTTCCTACATCATGATATAGTTCTACTCTATCGTTTGTGGCGTCATACCAAAATTCCCAATTCGTATCTAAATCGGCTTCATTTGATACCGAAGTGCATAATTGAGGTGTAGAATTTGTATCATACCAAATCATCCTAGCTTCACTCGTAAAAGAACTGTTCGCTGTAGCCCATACGTTAGAGCCTAGGGCTGTCCATTTTGCAGGATCATCATAATCGTTACTGCCGATAATTAGTGGATTATTTCCAGTTCCATAGTTACTAAAAGTAATAGGATTGCCTGGAGAACCAGAAGAAGGGATTGTTAATTGTTCCCTCCATATTTCACCGCGCTTAAACAGAATAGAATCGCCAGGATTAAAATAAGAATTGTTAACCTTATTTATAGTATTCCATGCTATTTCTGGGGAAGTTCCGCTATTACTGTCGCTTCCATTGGTTGCATCTACATAATAGATTGTGCCTGCAAAAATCTGAGATGTTATCATTATCATAATGATAATGAAGCATCCC
>CAZAHZ010000561.1:0-1735 GCA_964485055.1 uncultured Candidatus Cloacimonadota bacterium | reverse complement strand
CCAGGAGTTAATGGCGAAAGCCATTGAAATTGCGGAAAGAGGTCGGGCAGAACATCTCCAAATCCCTTTGTAGGAAGCCTGATAGTCAAGGATGACGAAATAGTGGGAGAGGGGGTGACTCAGCAATGTGGTTTCGATCATGCAGAAGTGCAAGCGATAAAAAAAGCGGGGGAGAACAGCCAGGGAGCAGAGATGTATGTTACTTTGGAACCATGCTGTTTTCAGGGTCGGACTCCTCCCTGTACTGATGCAATTATCAGAGCAGGAATAAAAAAAGTATTTATAGGGATCAGGGATCCCAATCCACGAGTGAATGGTAAGGGAATAGAGCAATTAAAAAATGCAGGTATAGAAATTGAAGAAGGTATTTATATTGACCGGATAAAACATCAACTTGAATATTATCTATTAAATACGGAGAAGCAAAGACCTTTTGTAATCATGAAAACAGGAATGACATTAGATGGTTATATTGCAGGGATGGATGGCAGTTCAAAATGGATAACAGGAGAAGCATCACGAAAGCGGGTTCACAAATTACGAAGTGAGGTGGATGCCATTATAACCGGTATCGGGACAGTTTTATCTGACAATCCCAGATTGAATAACCGCTATATTCCAGATAGCAGGCAACCCTGGCGAGTAATTCTCGACAATCAATTGCAAATCCCACGGGAAAGTAATTTGATCGTAACTGCCGGAAAGCAGAAGACAATAATATTTTGTAGCCAAGAAGCAGAAGCCATAAAAGAAGAGCAACTGCGAAACCGGAAAGTAGAAGTGATTAGAAGTAGAAGTGGAAGAATTAAAATTGAAGAAGTCTTGGAAGAATTATTCCATAAAGGTATCAGTGTAATCCTGTTGGAAGCTGGAGAGGGCTTGGTGAGCAGTTTTGAACGGGCAGGACTAATAGATAAGTATTATTTTTTTATAGCACCAAAGTTACTGGGTCAAGGGAAAAGACTAATTTCAATGCCTGAACATACGAATATTGGACAGAATCATAAACTGCAATTTCATTCAGTCAGACATTATGAGGAAGATTTGTTGATAATCGGATATCCAGAGCAATAAAAAACTTTACTTAAAAAACAATTCAAAAAACATTGCCCAGCCTGGTGGAGGTGAAATGAATAAGTATATATCGGAAACAGCACAAGTGGGTGAAAATACCACTCTGGGTATAAATGTTGTTATTTTAGATGGCGTAAAAATTGGCAGAGATTGCCGGATAGGTCACAATGTGGTGATCCATACTGATACTCAGATAGGAAATGAAGTCCGGATAGATGACAATAGTATAATTGGGAAGGAACCGCTGCGGTCCCCTCGGAGCATATTCAAGGAAGAAAAAAAATATCAGCCAGCTATTATCGGGGATGGATGCCTGATTGGAGCGCATGTAACGATTTATTGTGCCGTAAAGATGGGAATAATGAATCTGGTTGCAGATTTGGCAACAGTGCGGGAAGATGTGGAAATTGGAGAATATAATATAATTGGTCGGAATGTGACGATAGAGAATTTTACCAGGGTCGGCAGTCGGAATAAACTGGAGACTAATGCTTATATAACAGCATATTCCGAACTGGGAGATTATTGTTTTATTGCACCATGTGTAGCAACGAGCAATGATAATTACATGGGAAGAGATGCAGAAAGATTTCAGCATTTTAAGGGAGTGACTATAAAGGATGGAGGCAGATTGGGAGTTAATGCAACTATCCTGCCAGGC
>CAZAHZ010000560.1:0-1740 GCA_964485055.1 uncultured Candidatus Cloacimonadota bacterium | reverse complement strand
AGTTTCAGCAATTTATAATCTGAGGTGAGAAAATGTGGAATTATTTACCTATCTGTCGTTGCCCTCGCCCCACTTACGGTGTACCGTCAGCGGTGCAAGTTGTGTCTGCCCCTACATCTGCGGTGACATAACTATCTGTGTAATATGACAATATCTATATCTAAATGATATAAAAAAGGGGGGATGCCTGTTTTTTTTGCGATCTGGCATCACCCAAAAATTTTAAAAAATATCTCCCCTACCGTACGGGCAGACCCATGTGTCTGCCCCTACATCTGCGGTGACATAACTATCTGTGTAATATGACAATATCTATATCTAAATGATATAAAAAAAGGGAATGCCTGTTTTTTTTGCGATTATTATCTCTCTCCCTCCACGTCTCACTAGCCTCCCTCTTTTTTCTCGACAACAGGAATTGAGAATTCAGATTTGGTTTGGAGGAATAATGAAATTTATTCATGTATTATTTATCTTGTTGCCCCTTATATCAATATTAAAAGCAGGAAGCAGTGATCTATTTATCAAAGTAATAAAATATCCTGAAGATACGCCTTTCAACCCAGATATATATCTTGCTGCAAATATCAACAACTGGGATCCTGCCCATCCTGAATATAAACTTGAGAAAAAAGACGCATACTACCAGTTACAGCTTAATCTGGGAAATATAAGTATCCTGGAATATAAGTTCCCCCGCGGTTCCTGGGAAACAGTGGAAAAAGGCGGGAATGGAGAAGAAATTGCTAATCGCACCTATAATAATTTATCTAAGATTGATACTCTGAATATTACAATTGCTAACTGGCGGGATTTATCTGATCCAGAGTTAAAGCGTCCTTCCACTATCAACGGAAATGTTATTTATCTTGAAAGCTTCTTTATTCCTCAGCTCAACCGCTACCGGACGATTCGCCTCTACCTGCCACCCGAATATGAGACCTCCGGTAAGAATTATCCAGTTCTTTATATGCATGATGGACAAAATCTTTTTGATGAAGCGACTTCCTTTGCCGGAGAATGGAAAGTTGACGAAACTCTGAATAACCTTTTTAATGAAAACCGGATGAACGGAATCATCGTAGTAGGGATTGATAATGATTCCAGTAAACGGTTTGATGAATACTCACCCTGGCGTAATGATCAGTATAATGCGGGAAGTGAAGGACAGGCTTATATTGACTTCATTGTGAACACTCTCAAGCCCTGGATAGATAAAAATTACAGGACTCTCACAGGATCGGAAAACACTGCCATCGCCGGAAGTTCCATGGGAGGATTGATCTCGCTGTATGCAGGATGCAAATATCCCTCTGTTTTTTCACGGTTAGGAATATTCTCCCCGGCTTTCTGGTTCGCTAAAGATGAGATGGTTGCTTTCATCAGATCCTATCCCTTATCACAAAACAGCCGGGGTTATATAGATGTCGGCACAGAAGAAGGAAATGATAATCATCAGAAAAAAGCCTATTTGCATGATGCTGAAGAAATCTATCAGCTCCTGATTGATACCGGTATCCCTCAAAACAATATTAATTTAATAATTGATAAGGGTGCTAAACATAATGAAGTTTTCTGGGCTAATAGATTTCCTGCTGCCTGTCTATGGCTCTGGCAATAGACAGGCAGCAGGTATAAATCGTATTCTCATCCTGAATTATAATACCTGCATCCCTGATATGGTATGAGACTGTTCAAGCTAACTCATTGAAAAATAAGGATAAGAAAAATTTATGATGA
>CAZAHZ010000559.1:0-1743 GCA_964485055.1 uncultured Candidatus Cloacimonadota bacterium | reverse complement strand
CATTGGGGCTCGATTTGAATACTAACCCATTATTTTTGATGAAGAGCCAAATAAACTATCTCAAATTGCTAAATTCTCTCTCCCTTGTAATAACTCAACACTTTCTTAATTTCGTGGTTAATCTGGACAACACATATTTTCCTGTCAATAGTTATTTATTTTTTTTGTCATAATTTGTTTGTTTAATTATTAAAAATAAAACAGAAATATATTTCCATTCTGCAATATTTCATAGCAGTCAACTAATTTTTTTTCCTATTGCATACTTGTAATTCTAATTTATAAATATATAATTACTCAATTAAATTAATTTATATGATTGATTTTTTATTTAGCAAAATATCTTCCAGGATTAGAAATTTTATTTCATCTTAAAAGATCTAATCAGCAATATTTTTTAACCTATTTAATTAAATTTATTTTTTTTATCTGGATTATATTTCCCGCCTGCATCCGGACAAAATAAACCCCACTATGATTTCTGCCAGCATCCCATACAATTTGATGATGCCCGGCAGGATATTCTTTATCTAAAATTTCAATGACTTTCTGACCTTTAATGTTATAGACAGAAATATTCACCCTACCGCTTTCAGCCAGATCAAATTCAATTGTTGTCTCCGGATTAAAAGGATTAGGGTATATTGAACTTATTCTGGTAACTGCAGGAATGATCACGTTCTCGTCGGCAGGAACCGGGAATTCTGCAATTACAATTTCAGATAAATCTTCATTATCATATAACGCTGCAACCCCGGCTGTATGTTCGCCTGCTACAACTTCAGTGAATATATATTCCCTTTCTTCCACAAAATCACACAACGCATCATCCAGATAAACATTATAACCACTTAATTCCCGGTTCGTGGAATTCAATATCTGCACATCATCAAGCTTCAAAAGCAGTTGATCTGTGCAATCATGATGCACCCAGGCAATATGAGCGGTTTCACCTGCCCATTCTGTTAAAGCCATAGTCTGCTGATGCCATGCGGTATTCTCCAGGGTTTCTTCCAGAAGCAGTTCCGTAAAATCTTCAGGTGCTGTCCCGGTAGTGGAAAGTCTAACACTGTAATGCTCATAAGGGTGATATTGATCGCTGGCAGCCACCCAGAAACTAAGAGTTGATAAACCTGCCAGTTCCAAAGCTGGAGCGATCAGCCAGTTATCAGGTGTAAGTGCCGTATTATTCATATAAGAAGCACTGGCTATGCAGTTTGTCCCCGAATGAGGAGCTTGTGATATAATATACCAGCCATACCCGTCTCCGTCATTATCTATATTTGTCCATCCGGCAGGTACAACCGGACCCTCAAATCCCTGTTCCAGTTCCTCTCCGCTACCTCCTGTTCCCGGTGGCAGCCAGGTGAATCTTGCCTGATTATCTGGTAATAATTCGATTTGTGGCAATGCGGGTTCATCATCAAATATCGTGATCACCACTTCATCGGTATCCGTTTCCCTGCTTCGATCATCACTCACTTCCAAAGTGAATGTATAATCTGTGGGATCAATCACCTGCGGTGCAGTAAAAGAAGGTGTCACCGAATAAGGATCATCAAGCATGATACCCGGAGGAGCGATCCAGATAATTGTTAAATCATCTCCATCAATATCTATCGAAGCTGAGGCATCCAGGGTTACTATCGTGCCGTCAAATCCAGTCCGGTCTTCTCCGGCATCTGCCTGAGGCGCATCATTGACCGCTTCAACTATTATCTCGATATCATCCGTATCGGTCAG
>CAZAHZ010000558.1:0-1746 GCA_964485055.1 uncultured Candidatus Cloacimonadota bacterium | reverse complement strand
AATGCCGACGTCGCATAATGGTATTGCACATGGTTGCTAACCATGCTCCTTCGGGAGTCGCAGGTTCGATTCCTGCCGTCGGCGTTGTGTTTTTTACTTCTAATTGATATTATTTACTCTCTAACACTATTTTACTCAAAACTAGCTATTTATTTCAAAATGTTTAATAAACACAATTAACTAAAATCCCACAATATAGAAGATATATCTTACAAAACTCTCTTATCATTTATCAAATACTCTTTTTTGATAATGTGATAATTGACAATCATTATACACTTATCAATTTATCATATCATACACACCTTTAGTGTATGATAATTGATAAGTAATGATTTGATAATAATGATAGTGATATTATTTTCAAAAATATGTAGAAAACCATTAGTTAGATTAAAACTCATCACTACACAGTCTTTTATGGTTAAATTTGAGTATGTTTAGAACTACTCTAAATGTAATCATACCTTAAGTATTAATGATGTTCCATCCTCAAAAACATCACCACTAATTATCTTACCACCCACCCTTAACCCAACTCTCATAACCTCATCTACTGTTTTGTCTATCTCCTTCTCACTACTTCTTTCTCCTTTATTTGTTTTAACTTTAATCTCTACAATCATTTTAATAAAAATAGATTATTATTAATAAACTTAGTCAGTTTCTTCTCCATCAACTTCAACCTCTTTTTGTTTTTGTAATTCTTCTTGATGTTTTTTTAACATATGTTCTTTTACAGCTCGTTTAATCAATCTTCTAATAGCTTCACTAAACCTTTGTTGTGGATGCATATTCCCATACTTATCACTCTCACTTAAAATGTTATTAAAATATTCTAGAACTTCACCATAACCATCATGATAATAGACTGTAAATCTATTTGTTGTGAACTTTCTAATTTTAACCATTTTTTCTCCAATTATTTATTAAGCAACCCTTACAAGAATTTAAAGGTTGTTCCGATTTGGATATCTAATAAGAAAACAGTGTCGATATCGATATATAATGAGCCTTTTTATTTTGCATATATGAATTGAAATTCACTTTTATTATCAATACTCTCAAAACACCCTCACAAAGACATTTTATAAAATAATCTTTAAATTTTTTTATAACTAAGTTATAATAAATAATTTAGTTGTTTTGAGTAGTATGTATTTTTTTATAATCCTTCAAAACATTAAACACAGTTTGATGTGAAATAAATGGCTTGTGATGTTTATTATATTCTTTAGCTATCTTATAAGTTGATAGTCCTTTCTGGTGTAGCTCCTTAATCTTATCTAAGTTAATCTTCTTATTTTTCCTACCTTGTTTAATCTTACTCCTATCCTTCCCTAACTTAACCCTCTCCCTAATTAGATTTCTTTCAAATTGAGCAAAACAAGCTAAGATATTCATTAATAACTCCCCTGCTGACGACGTTGTATCTATTGGTTGTGTGATTGATATAAAACCAATATTTTTATTCTTTAATTCCTGTATGATTTTTAAAAAATGTTGTATGCTCCTAGCCAATCTATCAATCTTATAAACAACAACCAATTCAATCTTCTTTAATCTAACATCATCCATTAATCTATTAAACTCTGGTCTGCTTTCTTTACTTCCACTAATACCCTTATCGACAAATAAAATAGACTCATAATTGTTTCTCTTACAATAATCAGTTAGTTCATCTACTTGCTTATCTATGTCTTGTTCTTTTGTTGATACTCGTGCATATATTCCAGCTTTCATTTT
>CAZAHZ010000557.1:0-1748 GCA_964485055.1 uncultured Candidatus Cloacimonadota bacterium | reverse complement strand
GTCGTTAAGTCGAATTTATAACCGCGAAAGGCGCTAAAGCCGCGAAAGAATGTAATGTGAAGAACGAGGGTGAGGACAGGACCGGGCAACTTTGAGAGACAGATTTCGATCATCTGTCATTTTCTGCGTACTCAGACCATCCTGGTCTAGATTATATTAATTCAACATTAAAAATCCAAACTTCAAAATTGTTTATTAGCTACCATCCTTCGCTTACTCCTTCGCTAAAGCTATGGAGTACGTTCAGAAAGCTACTGCATCAGACTACATGAATTCCGTCACGACAAGCGGCAGGCGGATTTCACAGATTTGTACGGATTAGACGAATTTTCAATCTTCAATTTTCAATTTTTCATTACTTAAAGTCTCACTCTCTCATCTTCACAATTTCTCATCTTCATTCCATCGCTCACTCGTTACATCGCTGGTTGTCTAACCAGTTTATTTGTCACTATTTTTCTCTGTAAGTTTTTTTATTATACGGTCAAAATCAGATTCGATTGCCTGTGTTTTATTATAATCATCGTATTCACTTAAAGCTCTTTGTTCTGCCTGATGATGAGATATCCTGCCTTTACCTTCCAGAATCCTGTATTCATTAAATGCCAGAAAACTGTTAACAGAGTCTGCTAGTTCTTCCATCGTGAAAACGGTATGATTTTCTATCATTCTCTCAATATAATCAAAATATCCCGAAATTGCTCTTTCCAGTTTCTTTATTTCATCTTCAGAAAGATAATTTTTTGCTATTATAATATCCGATTTTAAGATTCTGCCTTCTGGAGAGTTTTTCCAGTTTAAAAGTCCCATGTATGGTTTAGCCTTGTCTGAATTCTCAAAAACTATCTCTGCTGCAGTTTTCCCTGTTATAGCATAATGAAATTTGTTTTGGACCATGGCATAAAAACTTTGAGTCAGTTCTGATTTTGGATCATAGTCAATACTGCATTCCGCAAAAATATCTGTGATCTGCTGATAAATCCTGCGCTCACTGGCTCGGATTGAACGTACTCTTTCCAGTAATTCCTTAAAATAATCTTTTCCAAAATAAGCACCATTCTTCAATCTTCTATCATCAAGGCTGAAACCCTTAATTATATATTCCTTCAAAATATTTGTTGCCCAAATCCTGAATTGAGTTGCCAGTTTACTATTTACACGGTAACCTACCGCTATTATCATATCAATGTTATAAAACGTTGTCTTATATTTTTTCCCGTCATGGGCAGTATGTTCCATAATGGAACTAACTGAATTTTCCTCCAGTTCTCCATCTGAATATATATTATTAATGTGTTTGGTTATTGCTGGTCGCTGCACGTCAAAAAGTTCAGCAATTTTCTTTTGTGGTAACCAGATATTCTCATTATACAGAAACACTTCTACTTTGATGTCACCATTCGGAGCTGTATATAATAGAAATTCTGTCAGACTACCTCTTATTGATAACTTAGTATTATTTTTTTCTGTCATCTCTATTTTCCTCCTGGATAAAATCAAACTATAATATTGTTATTTAATATGCAAGGAAAAAAAGTAGGCTTAAATAAAGATGAAGGAGTAAGAGAAGGATGAAAAGAATCTTTTTACCACGAACTACGCGAACGAAATAAAGGATTCGGTAGATTTCACTGATTTGCACTGATTCGACTCACAGCTCACGAACTCCGATTCACGGTTTATACCCACAGAGACCACAGAGGACACAGAGAAATTGAAGAGGGTTTGATTTCATTGTATCCAGACCA
>CAZAHZ010000556.1:0-1756 GCA_964485055.1 uncultured Candidatus Cloacimonadota bacterium | reverse complement strand
TATGGCAAATACCGTTAAGCTGCTTCCGGACTTAAAATCAAGAAAACTCAATGTGAAAATCATTTACACTGCCAGCCCTGAATTATTTGCGCTGCAACCAAATAGTTACCGCGAACGAGTAATAACAGCCGAAGACAAATTAGATTCCACGGTAATTACAACTCAAGCAAAATCCCTTATGCGTGATTGGTTATTTAATCACTTCTCTGAAGAATTTGCGATATCTTCCGATTGGGATAATCGCTGGCGGACCGGAGGTACTCTTGAAGAAATTTTAGATGAAGCTCATTTATCTCCCGAGAAGATACTTGAAGGTATTGAAAGGTTTATCTCATCCCGCGGCCAGCGATTAAATGCGTATAAAAAAGCAGTAAACAATATTAATTAGATTTCTGGTTTCCATCAAGTCTGTATTAAAAAGAATCCAGTCGATCAGGATTCTTTGTAAAACAAGTGTGAATTTTCATAAATTTCTCATCTTAGTCCATTTCTATTAATACCTTTTCTGCAATTTCAAGTGTACGATTTGCATCTTTATCAGTTAATACACCAGATATGAACCATCTGCCACACAATAGAATTAGCATTCCTGCATCAAATAATTTTTAGTGGAATACTTCTTGCATTTTTATGATCAGCATCATTAAATCAATCCCCCAAATTCCAACACATTTGATTATCAATGAACTAAAAGAAAACCACTCCCAGATTATTCTGTAATAGCATTGTTTGGTTATTCCGTTTTACAATTTCTTTTTATCCATCCGATTATTTCTTATAAATCACTGTGCGTTCATTCGATAATTCCCCCTCCCATTTCTTTCGAATATGATTTTCATTAAGGAAATAATATTGAGCAATATTCAGTCGCCTTTCCTGTTTTAGGTGCAATTGAATTATCACCACGTGGACACAGAAGACACAATATTTCAAGGTCTAAATTTGATACAAATTTTAAGTCGAATTATTAATAAAAATACTCATTCTTTTTAAATAATATTTCCACTTGAAGATTATGCAACATCTTTTCTGTAAAATTGATCACAAATCCTTCCAAATTATCTAATCAATCCTTAATCCGATCGCATCTCTAAATATAATCTACCATATTCCCATTCTTCACCAATCTCCATCAGAATAGCAGAGATCAACCTCAAGCAGGATTGCTCGTTGGGGAACACCCGCACCACGCGTGTACGCCGCTTGATCTCCTGGCTGAGCCGTTCCAGATAATTGGAGGTTCGCAGCCGCCGCTGATGGTCCCGCGGGAATGAGAACACCGTAAACCCTTCCGGTATATTGACCTCCATCCAGTCTGCCAGTTTGGGTGCGAGTAGTGCATATTTCGCAACCGCTTTTTTCAGATAAGAATCAGCGGTTTCCCGATCGGGGGCATTGAAGATGCTGCGAATATCTTCTGCCGCTTCTTTGCGCATACCCACGCGTGGGATATACTGTTGCGCGTTCTGCTGCAGGTGGAACTGGCAGCGCTGCCAGGGTACTCCCGTGAAGACTGCCTTGCGAGCCGCTTCAAGTCCCGCGTGATCGTCGCTGATGATGAGCTGAACATTACATAATCCGCGTTTGACTAACCCTTCTAGAAATGCCCGCCAATGGGTTTCAGCTTCACTCAAGGACACGGAAATGCCCAAAATAGACCTTTTTCCATCCTTTTTGACACCGCTGGCCATCAAAATGGCTGCATCGTGTACACTGCCTGCCTGACGCACTTTTTCATAACGCGCATCCAGATACA
>CAZAHZ010000555.1:0-1761 GCA_964485055.1 uncultured Candidatus Cloacimonadota bacterium | reverse complement strand
AAGATGTTGCCGGAAAACGTTTATTAGCCCAGATCCGGTCTGACCTTGAATACAAAATAGTTAGTTAATACTCATGAATAATAATTTTGATTCTATTCTAATTAGTTTGATCCGGTCAAAAGATAGCGGTAAAATCATTAAAAAGTTTTGTAAAGCGCTTACAATCAACGATAAACTGGCTTCTTATGAAGAATTAAGCAAGCTGATCAAAGTTATCATCAGCTATTTCTGTGAGTCCCCGCTCGGTACTCAATTTATTTCAAAAAAAAATCTTAAAGATTATTTTGTCAGCCCTGCCTTTATTATGAATGCTGATAAAACGAATATGACCTCCGTGATCATGGCAACTATATATTCCACCATAATTTCACTCAGTATCAAAAGCATGAACCTGATTTCGCCTCCAGTTTATATCAGTCTGGTTTCCAGAATTTCTAAGACTAAAGCAGGGCAGCCAATCAATATTTCTGGCTTTTACAGATGGGCTTTGAACTTCACAAGAGAATTTTTTATCAGACAAAGCTTCAGGAATTCCGATCCTGCCTTTGTAAAATTGAATGATCATTATGTTTTCAACGCCCTTGCAAATATCGAGAACTATTTCAATTTCCATCCTGAATCAAAGAAAATTGATCTCGTTATGCCGGCGGAGTATTTTGCTAAATTTTATTTCCTGTTTCAAGATCACATCCTCTTCTGGGATGAAGTTGTCCTGGCTCCCAATAATTCCCAAGCTTATTCGTTTCTCGATAAAAAAGCCAGCCAGATAAAAAAACTGAATTTTAATTTGAATAACCTCATAGTCTCTCTTGATAACCTTAAAAAGATTGCTAAACTGGCACAGGAAATTGCTCATTATTTTGACGAGGCTATCCTGAGAACTAATGATGGAGTTTATAATGTCGCTACTCCATCTCCCTTGCAAAATCCTGGCAGACTCATGCTGAATAGAAATCTCATGAATAATTTCGATCTGGAGAATATGACTCAGGCTGCTTTCCTGGTTGCCCGGAATATCAATGGCAGACCTGTGATCTTTGAATATAAACCTGCGGAAGTGTATGACGATGCCGATTATAAAAGAAGAACTTCGTATCTGAAAAAGTATATCAATACATTTATCAGCGAAATTACCAGAATATATACCTCTTCCCAGGTGATTAATTATGAAATTGACAATACCGGCTCAAAAATTGATGCCATCAATTATTACCGCGGTGATGCAGATACCAAAATCTTTGAAAACACCTTAAAGAAAGAGGAATTGCTCTCTAAATTTTATTTTATGATCGTTATTGATAATTCCTGCTCTATAAATGATAAAAAAAAGGATAAAATGGCTGATATTCTCACTCTTCTCATGAATACCATTATGACCCATAAAGATCACTTTGCCCACGTTGCGGCTTTTGCTCAACACTCCTCAGGTGATAAAAAAGTTACTCTGCATAAGCTGATTGATGAACAAGTTTTCAAGATCAAAAACCCTTCCAGCATCCTCCATCTTACTTCCAGCGGTGTTAATTATGACTCGCTGGCATTTTATGAAATTGCCACCACCCACGCTAAAGAATTTAATAAACCCGGCATTACTCCTGTTTTACTGGGTATTGGCGATTCCTGGCCCGTTACCCATTCCAATCCTGAAGGAGTGCTTGCTGAACAGGCTGAAATGCTTCAACTTCTGAAAAATAAATTCCCGAAGATGATCCTGATGTATATTGCCTTAGATAAAATGCACAAACCCGAAGCTCTTAGTTA
>CAZAHZ010000554.1:0-1764 GCA_964485055.1 uncultured Candidatus Cloacimonadota bacterium | reverse complement strand
TACAGCTTCTGGAATATCGGAATATGATTTTAGCAGGTCCCCGAAGTATTCCGACGCTTGTTTTCGTACCCGTAATGCTTTGTGGTACAAGGACATGGTCGGCACACCGGCGACAACGGATTCGTAAAATCCGGTGGATGGATAATCACAGATGACTTTATCGGCCGTTAATAGATGCTCAACAAACAGGTTAGTGGCAATCTCAATATTACTGAAATTATTGTCTTTTATGAAGTTTGGGATAGGATTGTAAATTCCGTCAGATTGCGGCAGCCCTTTCCATACAAAAGTATATTCCCTCTTCGTTGCGAAATATTCTATAAGCGATTTCTGGAATTCATAATACCAGGCGTCTGGATAATTATTATCGAACGTACGGTAATTCCCTCTTAGCAGTGTGGGCAGATAGATAACCCTTCCCCTCTTAATACCGGTTTTCCGTTCCTCTCTTAATTGATTAATTCTCCTTACATTTGATAGCCGGTGGGGGCTGGTGTAAAGTTCTGTGGGGATATTATATGCCTTGCATAAATATTCATAATTTCGCATCGCTTCTGTATTTGAAGATATAAGAATATTGGAATTCTGTAACTCCAAGTTCCTCCAATATTGACCCGCAAAGACATCGTCTCCGTGACAGGTACAAACAACCTTCGTGTCATCACGCTGACTGGCTGCGGCACGTGCTGCAGCCTTGATTGGCAATTGTGCAGAAGGTGCCAGAACAAAATCGATCCTGCTTTTTTCATAGAAATCACCAAAGACCTTAAAATATCTGCAGAGTTCAGGGCATACTTTTACAATAAAATATTTCAATTTTGGCAAAATCAGTTCAGAAACATCCATCTGGCATTTCTCATTAATCCGTTTGATTAAATCGTGACCTTCCAGAAGGTTTGCCGTATTTTCCCAGTCGCTGTTATCCGGTCCTGCTGGTTTGTCTTTATACATTGCTTTCAAATCCAAATGTTTTCTTGCTCCAAGAAAAGAGTATTTCATCACAAAATCATCAGATAATTGATAGATGTTATGCCCATTTCTTAGAGCATCAATTATGAAATCCATTCCTATGTTGCTGCCACTTCTGAGTATGAAAAATTTTAGCCTCTCTCTATTCGGCTGCTTGAAAAAGGCTCGCTTGCGAAAATACTTGTAAATGAAGCTCGTCCTGAAGTATATCTTTCTTGCAATCTCGCTCTTACCTAAACTCCTTTTCAACCTCTTTGCAAAATTGCCGGTGCTAACGGATTTTAGCTCCTTGACACTTTTGTCTGCTTTCTCCAGGAAAACCCGTTCCAGCGGGATGTCATTGTCACGGCAGAGAATAGGAATAACCTGTGAATAATAACTGCTGCCATCGCCTCGTAAGGTGAAGTCGAAAGACGTCTCTCGTGGGAGATATGAAATGAAGACTATATTCGATGGCTTTACTGCTTCAAATAGCCTCTTCAGCGTATAACATCGGATATATAAAGGGTCTAAAGCCATTGATTTAATATAGTAATAGTATATTGCTCCCAATTTTAAGTTTAATTCTTTTAACTCTTTTATCTTGCTTTGAAGGAAATCGTCTAATCCGCCTATCCACTTGAGTTGTGACTGGTAATACTTGTCCTCACCGGCTAATAATTCAACCTCATTATAATAGTCCTCAATAATTGAATACTTTGTTCCTGATTTATCCAGCTGGTAGCAGACTTCTGGAGTCAAGGCAACAATGAGGCTATCCCTGTCAAATTTCAGGCCAGGATTACAGGCTTCAAC
>CAZAHZ010000553.1:0-1779 GCA_964485055.1 uncultured Candidatus Cloacimonadota bacterium | reverse complement strand
CCCATGTGTCTGCCCTTATATAACCTGAATCCCAGCTATATATTGATAGCATTGAAACATGAAAAGAGGGCAGACACATGGGTCTGCCCCTACATCTTGTGGTGACATAACTATCTGTGTAATATAACAATATCTATATCTGGCTGTTAAAAAAAAAGGGGGATGCCTGAAAAAAATAAATCGACCAGGATTAATTTATTTGAAAGCTGGAGGTGGAAATTGAATTGTGCATTACAATACATATACATCCAAACAAGTATGTCAGATACTTTTCTGGACAAAATTTAGTGGTATAAATAATCAAGTAATCATACGAAAAAAGGGGGTAATAATGTCAGGACTGATATTTTTCCGAACGCAGAAGCTGGAAGAGATAACGCTGTTTTATCAGGAAAAAGCAGGAATGAGTGTCTGGCTGGAGCAGAATGGTTGCCGGATATTAAAACATGGAAATCTGTTGCTGGGATTTTGCGAACGTGAAGAAGCCGAAATCGAGGGAATTATAACCTTCTTTTATGACACCAGGGCAGAGGTTGATGCCATATACGAGAAATTTTCGGACAAAGCTGAGAGCATGCCACGTTATAATCCTGATTATGATATTTATCATTTTTTTAGCCGTGATCCCGAAGGCAGAGTAATTGAATTCCAGAAATTTGAAAGCCAGCTTCATGAATATATAACAGGGAGTGAAAACCTGAGGCAGAGACGCAGTATCAGACAATTTAAAGAGAAAATGCCCGACCGTGAACTACTACAGAGAGTATTTGAGATTTGCAGATATTTGCCAACCAGCATGAACCGGCAGAAGTATTATTATGTGGTTACGGAAAATCGTTCTAAGATCAAGCAACTGGCAAAAGTGAGAGGAAATTCTTCAGCTCCTTTGATTAATGCGCCTTATGTGATTGCAGTTTGTTGTACTCCGGAAACCAAAAGGATACAGCAGGATGCGGATATTGCTGCCACATATTTATTACTGGCAGCCCATACGCAAGGTCTGGGAACCTGCTGGATCACTGATATGGATCGCAATGAAGTGAAAGAAATCCTGAATATTCCCCTGGATGATTATATAACCTGCTTGACTCCTATCGGCTTTCCCGATGAGATCAAGGAGCTGCCCAATCGCCGTAAAGTAGAAGAATTCGTGAAATTTGTCTGAGGATAAATGAAGATCTATATAAATAAGTATTTTAAAGATAACCGGCTGGAGAAATTTCTTGATCAGAGGTTTGAAGTATATTCCAGATCAGGATTGAACGAGACGGAAAAAAGACTGATAGACAAACTTGTTGATCTGATAGAACCGAAGAGAATATTGATCCTTGAAAATCGTACCGGCGTCATTGCCATGATTGCCAAAAGCCTGTTCCCCCAGGCAGAAATCAGCATCATGAATATAGATAAATATTATTGTGACAAGATCGAGCATAATCTGAAACATAATGATTTTAGCGAATTGGAAGTGAAGTGTGAAGCTGATATTACCGGGGAAGATGATGTGATATTATATCAGCAGACTGAGGCGAACCTGGTGAAGGAACTGGTTCTTGATCTGGTTCAGCAATCGCATAAATGCTTGAAAAAAGGTGGAAAACTGTTTCTGGCAATGGAGAAAAAAGAGAAGATCATCACGGAAAGGATGCAGGAATTATTTGGTGGAGCAACTCTTAATGGACTAAATGATAAAGGTCTGATTTTGATAGGAAAAAAGAAAAATAATCTTGTGGAATATATCGCATACAGTGCGGATTTTAGCTTTACTGATGCTCTGGG
>CAZAHZ010000552.1:0-1780 GCA_964485055.1 uncultured Candidatus Cloacimonadota bacterium | reverse complement strand
GATTTGTATTATCGTGATAATAACAGATATGCCCAGAGGCAGTCTTGAGGTCATCCCAGAAGACGGCTATCATTGGAGAAGGACCTCCGGGTCCAGGAATTGACCAGTTCATAAATTCACGTATCCCTGTTTCACCGGGAGAAATCCAGCCGTTAGAACAGACCGTGATCTCATCATAAGTGATACCATAGAACTTGAAGTTGATGGGAATAACAATCACTTCAACATCCCCGGTGTTGCCATTATCATAAAGGTTTATATTTGAGCCTGAACCACCGTAAGCCGGATCAATCTCTATCCAGTTATATTCGGGGCAATCCAGATAAGCAGTATCGGATTCATCATAGCAGTAATATCCGCCGGCATCTGGTCCCAGCGGATCACCAATGCCGGATTCACCTACGGTCAGCAGGAATGACACCTGAGGATGCTCAAGCTCAGGAGTGGTTATATTTATCAGTAATTCAATCTGCGTGCCGGGAAGTATCTCTGCTTCGGCAATAATGTGAAAAGGACTGGCAATATTATTGCCGATGCTTCCGGCGGGTATCTGACCAAGAAAAGCAGTGCTTTCAGTAACATCCAGACGTGGATCGGAGCTGACTAATTCGGCATTTACATTACTGGCAGTTGCCATACCGGTATTCTGCAGGTAAACGACCATATCGGCACTGTCGCCCGGATCAAAGCGTCCTGAAATTTCCAGTTCATAATCCTGCATGATCAGGAAGGGTGCAAATATTGGATCAGTCAGCCGGAAAGACCAGTCATTCTGCGTATCTGCCAAGCTGATATCTATTATAAGCTCATCAATCCCTGTAATATCTTCAGGCAGGATCAGGCTCAGATTTGTCTCAGTGGTATAAGACCCTCCGGCAGTGAGAAGCGGAATTGTCAGATTATTAACCAGAAACTCCACACCGTCCGTGGGAGATATCGCTATAAGATTAAGATCACTTAGATCAGTGTCATAAAAGCTCATCAGCATAAGCTGCAATTCGATTTCTTCGCCCGGATTGGCATAGCCATCCCCATTTCCGGTAATTGCGTCAATGATCTCAGAGGATAGAATTATATATTCACTATCAGTTGATAATTCCAGCGTAGTCTGATCGGGAATAAAATTATGCTTGCTCACAGTCAGGGTTATATCTCCAGGCACAAGTTCGTCAACGGGCACCCAGGCAGAACCAGAAGCTTCCGAATATACAGTAACCGAGTTATCATCCTCGTCCAGCAGCGTAACCCAGGCATATTTCACAGGTTCATCATCACTAAACACTTGAATTTCGATCTCACCGGCTGCCGGATTGATCAATTCCGGTGCAATTACTTCCAGCTCGGCAGGGACATCACTCCAGACATCCATTGCCGGATCGCCCATCAGATTATTCCAGGAGATGAACTGAACCTGACAATTTGACGGATTATTGGGAAAATTAAGATACATATTCAGTTTTCCTCTGCTTAAGCCCATCCCCATATTCCAGTTCTCATCCACAAATAACCCTGTCCAGATACCCATATCTATGCAGTTATTATAAGTGGTATGCGTCAAATTTGTAGCTGTGCTGATCGCAGCCACAGCACCTTTGGGATTGGTGGAAGAGCCGGCTTTGAGGAAATGCTCACTCATGCAGTCGCTATAACTGGCAAAAGAACCTGTACCACAGGTTAAAAATACCACAACGGGCAGCATCCAGCCATTTGATAAATTATCAATGGCATTATTGCTCCAGCCACTGAAATCTCCCCATCCGCGGTAATTGAAATACACGCA
>CAZAHZ010000551.1:0-1793 GCA_964485055.1 uncultured Candidatus Cloacimonadota bacterium | reverse complement strand
TATTGTATTGCAGTCAAGCTGTCAGGAAGTCAAGCAGTCATGTTTTCAAGAAGTCGTTCCCTCAAACCTTCCAACCTTCTAACCCTCTGGTTTATAAATCCCATCACCCATCACCCATCACCCATCACCCATCACTCATCACCCATTATTTCCCAATATCCACCTTTTGCTGGTCCAACATGCTTTAATAATCCTTTTACCTTCAAGCGCTTAATGATATTTTCAACACCTGTTGAGCTTAAACCTGTTTGAGCTGCTAAGGACTTAATACTCTCTTTATTATTTTGAGAGATAAGCTTTAGGATCAATATTTCATTATTACCTATGCTTTCTGGCCACTTTTCACCCAACTTTTCACCCAACTTTTCACCCAACTTCTCTTCTTTTTCATCTAAAAGGTTAAAACTAATAGTAAAAAAACTATCTGCTGTAAAACTCGCTGAAGCTACGCCTGCTTCTTTTAATGCTTTTTGTATGCGGTTTATACCAGTTCCTAATTTTTCTATATAATTTGCTCTCAAAAGCATGGCAGCGATGAGCGGATTCCGCAATACACTCCTTTTACCAAGGTCTTCTAATTTCAATCCCGCAGGCAATCCCCCTGGATTGGATATATCGAGTCTGTTATCAAAAAGTTCTACGAATATATTCGCACCTTTCATAAAATAATTACGGTGTGCTACTGCGTTCACAAGTGCTTCACGCAATGCGGTTTCAGGTAATTCCAGGATTTCTTTTCGTCGCAAAGATGTTATTTCATATCTGAGGTTAAGATGTTTTTTCAAAAATACCATCGCATCTTCTATGTTGGAAATCAAGTCGGCACTATAATCCTTTCTATCAAGCACCATCAATTTCTCAATCCCTTTATATAAAACACAGGTAATAGCTGAATGAGCTATATACCGCTCAGGGTTTCTTCCTAAAAACAGCATACCGGTATTATTCAGGACAAAATTATTGTTTTTATAACCTGCCATTCCCAGATTTACGATAATATCTTCCGGATTGTATTCACCAGAGATTTTACATTTTCTGATAAAGGCTTTATATTTATCACTGTCAAAATCATTTGCAGGATAGCGGGAGTCATATTGTTCATCAAAATTATATCTCTGCTCATTTTGAATAAAATTGATGATTTCCTCGGTAGTCATTTTTTGAGACGAAGCTCCGTTCCTGATATAAAAACCACTTGCACATCTGTAAGGTTTCCTGACTCCTTCCGGTACATTAATAATCGTAAATTCAGGATATGCTTCCATTTCAATAGAAATGGGTGGATCACAGTTTTGAGCAATACTTTGAATTTCTGATTTATTTTTATTACTTAAGTTGAATCCTTTCACCCTGGAATCATCACCTATTCCCAGAAAAATCTTTCCTCCCGAAGAATTGGCAAAAGCTACAAGTTCTTTATCTATTTTAGATAAAGATTCTTTAAACTCAGTATGAAATCCCTCACCTTCTGCCAGAATTATTTCTACATTCATCATAGTCTACCCCGTTCATCTCGATTCTCAATTACATTTCTTCTGTCCAATAAAAATATTACCTTTCAACTAATCAAGTAAAATCTACTAACCGTATCCAAATCAAAATCATAAGTGCACCGCAGCGAATTCAAGCATCCCACATCCATCATCAATTGATCATCACCCATCACTCATCACCCATCACTCATAAATGTTACCAAATGTTACCAGAATGTTACCTCATAACTGCCAGTTATAATGTTAGTTACAGCAAAAAGTAACATTTTTGCCCTTTTTTGAATATACATACCCCTATAT
>CAZAHZ010000550.1:0-1798 GCA_964485055.1 uncultured Candidatus Cloacimonadota bacterium | reverse complement strand
AGGGGGAGTTCCGTTTTATCAATGCGAACAAAGTGAGCCATCAAGAATAAGGCAGGAGAATATTTTTTTAGAAAACTTTATATACTATGGTGTATTTGCGTTTGTATATACAAAGGTGGTTTATAATGAATCCAGAAATAGTGAAATCTACTCCAAGAAAGCATAGAAGAAGCGTTCATTTAACCATTAGAGTTACCCCCGATATTAAAAATTGGTTAAGGGAAAATGAATACAGTCCTACAGCGATTTTCTTTGAAGCAATAAGGGAGTTAGGTTATAAAAAACATAAATAAGATGAGAAGAAGACATAAACCTGGAATAAGTATTAAATGGTCTTTTATATGGGTAATAATACATTCTATCTCTTTATTTATTATTGGTTTTTTATTGGATTATATAAAGATTCAAAGTGAGTTTATTCAATTACTTCTTTTAGGATTTGGAATTACAATATTGGCAAGAATTGCAAAGATATTTACAGCAAAAAAAAGGTTTATTGTTGATAAATGGTTCATATTTTGGTCTTTATTAAATGCGTTTACTATCTGGATTGGTTATCTTGTAATAAACTGGATAGGATTAACTAATCCCTTTTGGAATACAGTAATACTTGCAGTATTACTTGTTCTTATTGCCAATATTATTAGAAGATTTAGATTGCCAAATACTAGATTAATCATTCTTTCTATTGTAATAATTGCAATTTTGTTCTTTGCAACTAATGAACAATCTGATAATTATTTTGATAAAATAATATCTCCTAAAGTTGAAAATATTCATAATACAGAATATGATAGTTCAAACTATAAAGATAAAATATCTGACATTACTGAGAACATTAAGGTTAAAGTTGATGAGATAGCAGAAGACCTTGATCCTAAGTCATATAAAAATATACAAGAAGCCTTTGAAGAACTAAATGAAATTCGAGAGGAACATGAGGTATCAAAATTAAGATGGGATGATAATATATATGAGCTAGTAAAATTTCAGGCCTCAAAAGCATTATGTTCCACTAGTCATTGCGACCATATGGATAGTAGCGGGAAGTACTTTGACGCTTATGCAACTAGATTTGGGGTTTCACTTATGGGCCATAGTGCTGAAAATATCGTTGGTTCAGATTGTCATCAGGCAGTTGTTGATTTATGGCTACATAGCACTACAGGACATAGGGAAAACATGTTAAATCCAGTAATGCATAAAGGCGCACTTGCTTATGATGAAGGAAATTGCGTGTTAATTGTAACATCATAAAATGGAGAATAAAAATTTACTAAAATTAGACCTTATGACGAAAGGTTTTAATAGTATAATGCGTTTTAATAGTATTATGTGTAGGTGGTAAAATGAATGAAAATCAAGAACAATTAAATGATTTGCAATCAAATAACAATCCAGAAGGAGTAAATGATTGTTGCAAAAGAATAATAGATGAGATTCAAGAAGTGCGTAATGATATCAAACACGCAATAAAACCTAAATTCCTAGATATGTCAATTAAGACACGGGATTTAGTAGAGCACGCAATTGAATTATGGAGGATGGAGTCTAGATTAAATAAGATATTGCCTGTTTTAGATAAAGATATGGCACTGAGCATTAGCAACTCGTCTAAGAAATTAAAAAGATATCTTGAAAAAAATGATATTGAAATAATCGATTATACTAATCAAAAATTTAATGATGGTCTTAATCTTGATATTCTTGCAGTAGAAGATGATCCCAATTCTAAACATCCAATGATAAAAGAAACTAAAGAGCCGACTATCACTTATAAGGGTGAAGTAGTTAGAAA
>CAZAHZ010000549.1:0-1804 GCA_964485055.1 uncultured Candidatus Cloacimonadota bacterium | reverse complement strand
TATTGTATATCCCTTTCAGGGAAAAAAAGTCAATTCACTAAAATTGACAAATCTAGAGAAAATGTGCACTAAAATTCATCATAAATTTTTCTTATCCTTATTTTTCAATGAGTTAGCTTGAACAGTCTCAAAAACTGGCGGAGACGCAGGGGTTCGAACCCTGGACACAGCTATAAACCATGTACACGATTTCCAATCGTGCTCCTTAAGCCAACTCGGACACGTCTCCGCAAATCGTAGTCAATATTTTAAGGTAGAAATTTCTGTAAACAGATTTTTGTCAGGTGAAAGTGGCAGGTTATTTATCTTCGTCTTTATCAATAAAAATGGAGAGAGCTTTCTTGAGATCATGTGGATTTGAAATTAATTCGCTAATTCTTTTGTCAGTATCCTGATCAATCTCTTTTTCTATAATAATCCTGATTTTTTCGGAATGAGGTGAAGTCTGGCAATCAAATTCAATCCTGCCATCAAGTATAGCAACGAGAATAACCCCGGAAAGAATGATCACCCAATTGGCGTAGATCCATAAGAGGTAAATGGGCAAGGAGGAGACGACACCAAAGACCAGTTCGATGTTAGTGAGGTTATTAATATACCAGTCGAAAGCGTATTTAAAAACGATCCAGATAAGAGCGGAAGTGCCAGCACCGATAAAGATGGAGGTGTTTCGGATTTTAACAGTTGGTATAAAGAAAAAGCCGAGAGTGAAGATCACGAACATGATCAGGAAAGGTGAGAGATAAGTCAAAATGCCTTGCAGGAAAGGAATTTTGATAAATTTGAGCAGAATTGGGACCGAAGAAGAAGAAAGCAGGATTAGGAGGAGAAGGACACCGCCAAAGCACATGCCGAAAAATTTAATAATGTCACCAAAGAAGTTTTTATTTTTCTGGCTGGTAGCACCAAGAATAGTGTCAAAAGTATCGTTAATAATGCGGAAGAGCGAATATGAAGTGAAGATAAGGAGCAAGAAACTGAAGAGATTGAACGATATTTTGCGAGTGGTAAGACGGGCAATGTAATCTCCGATCTGTTGAGCGGAGTCAGGGACAAATATGGAAATCAGGAAAGTTTCCAGAGTTTTTTCGGTGATAAAAGGCAGCTCAGGAATGAGGAAAAAGAGGAAAATCAGAAAGGGAACAAAACCGAGGAGCGTGATAAATGAGAGAGAAGCTGATTGATTGAACACGCGGTCTTTGACAAATTTTTTACCGAAGATTTTAATAAAAGAGAACATTTTAAGCATAGCAATTACAACTTATTCATATCTGAGAGCAGTGACAGGGTTGAGATTAGCAGCTTTAATAGCGGGAATAATGCCTGAGAGGAATCCAACACCGACAGAAACGCCAAGTGCTGCAAAGACCATACCAGGATAGGCGATCAACTGGAATTCGAGGTATTTGCTGACGATATTCAGAATAGAGAAACCAGTTGCGACACCAATTATCCCGCCGAAAAAAGTAACCAGAATAGTCTGGACAAGGAACTGGATAAAGATATCAAATCTTCGGGCACCGACAGCGAGCCGGATGCCTATTTCTCGGGTACGCTCCTGGATGGTGGCGAGCATGATATTGATGATAACGATACCGGCAACAAGCAGAGAAATAATACTGATAAGAAAGAAAACGACACGGAAAGTCTGGGTATTCTTTTCAATTTGTTGAGCTTCTTCCTGGGCGGATTCGATATAGAAAACCTCTTCGCCATGTCTGATATTCAGGAGAATATTTTTCAGTTTATCAGCGAGAGCAGGGGCAGCTTCAGGCGATTTTGCCTTGAGAATAAGTGAATTGAT
>CAZAHZ010000548.1:0-1832 GCA_964485055.1 uncultured Candidatus Cloacimonadota bacterium | reverse complement strand
TCCATCTCCCTTTCATATTGCTGAATGATCTAAACCTGTCACCCTCAAGTCCTGCCAGAATACCGTCAGAACTCAAATCTTATCTGGTCAATTTTCTTTTTTAATTGTCCGTTCCCCTCCGTCTCATCCGCGTCGTCAGTGTTCCATCTCCCTTTCATATTGCTGAATGATCTAAACCTGTCACCCTTAATGTCCTGCCAGAATACCGTCAGAACTCAAATCTTATCCAGTCACCTCTCTTATGTCAGTTCAATTAAATATTGTCCGTTCCCCTCCGTCTCATCCGCGTCGTCAGTGTTCCATCTCTCTTCTACTTCAATAATAACGCCTTCTCCGTAACCTCCCTGCCTCCAATTTCAGCCCTCACCAGATACAAACCACTGCTGCATCGCACTCCCTTCTCATCCCTGCCATCCCAGACTACATCATAACTGCCTGCTTCAAATACTGCCCTTGTCAATTCCCGCACCTTCTGACCCCGGATATTATAAATCGCTAACTCAACTGCACCAGCTTTCTCCAGGTAAAATCTTATCTGCAATTCAGGATTAAATGGATTAGGATAACAGACCAGTTCCGATCCATTCACAACCGGCAATTCATTTTCATTAGTATCAACGAAGGGATAGCTCGCTTCCAGGGATATACTTACGTAACTCGTATCAGATACGTTCACTGCTACATAAAGACTATCGCTAAAATAAAACGGACTATCCAGCACCAGGTTATATGTCCCCTCCGGCAATGACATCACAAAGCTGCCATCCAAACCTGTATATTCCACGCATTCCCCCGCAACTTCTCCCCGGATAATATCAAGAGGAATGCCTTCCGGATCAGTTACAGTGCATTTCACATACCCGATAGTGAAATAAGAACCATATTCCACCGGACCAATATCAACAACTGCAATCCCATCACCATCTCCGTCAAAAGGACTAAAATTATAACTATAATCAAAAGGACAAAACGTCGTATCTGCATACCCGGCATCAATACACAAACTGCTGTCTGAAAAAGAAAAGGTATGAGCCAGTGTATCAATAGTCACCCCCGCTAAAGCTATATCCATATCCTCCAGATTGCCTCCGCAATCTGTGAGAAAATCCGGCATATTATATGTCAAAAAATTATTATAAAGATTATAGATGATTCTCTCATAATGCTCTTCCACGTAGTTTTCCCGATCATTGTAAATGTTATTATAATGATAAATACCATCCCCATCAATATAATATGTTGCACAAAATAGCCATTTATCCATAAAATTATTAAAGACATAACACTCAGCTTCACTATCATATAGTGTTAAGCCAGAATAACAATCATCTCCGCATACTATATTATTAAAGTAATAGCAATCTCCGTTTCCCCGATAGCTCAAATTAGAATTATACAAAAAATTATTATAAATATGCTGATTCTCTGCCTGTTCATAATCGCAAAATGACTCCAGATCACTGGATTCCGCAATATTATTATAAAATTTCCCATCAGATTTAAAATAGAAATTAATCTCCGATTCTTTTAAATAATTATCTGAAACATCATTATAGCCACTTACTCTGAAAAACATCCGGACATCCCTGTTCATATTTTCAAATGTGTTTTTCCTGAATACTCCAAAATTAGTCTGAGATGCGTATATCTGATTTGATGGAGCATCTGAATCATATAGCTCATTACCATAAAAATCATGATTTTTTGATATCATAAACCCTAATGAAAATTGAATATCATGAAAATTACAGTTTATGATATCATTATTACCATTATTAACGTAGATTCCCGAAGATTCAAAATCACAGCAAGCGATCTGAGTCCGAACATGC
>CAZAHZ010000547.1:0-1834 GCA_964485055.1 uncultured Candidatus Cloacimonadota bacterium | reverse complement strand
CGACAGTTGTTGGCATTGTTGTTCCAGCTACCACCACGTTTCACGCGGTTAGACCAGCTTACAGTCTTTACCCGTAATTCTCTGTCTGAGATTGATAATAGCTACAGTTGGAGATGACTGGAGTTCAGTAAAACCTGCTTAACTTAAGGAAAATTACTATTCTTCATTTTCGCTGTTTTTTATAAGCTTCTTCATCTCTCGATCAAAATCTGAGATATACTTTTTATCTTCTGATTTTCTGTATTTATCATATTCTCTATTTGCTTTTGCAATAGCTTTTTGGTGGCTTACTTCTCCTGCATTTGTGAGTAGCTTTCTTTCACTTACTTGTAAGAAATCATCAAGTTTTTGTATCCAATCCTGCATTTTCATTAATCTACCTGTCGTTGCCTGCAATTCTGCAAAATCAAGATACATTGATACTATCAGATTTAACTGTTTTAATTCTTCTTCGGAAAGATAATTTTTCGTTATCCTTATGTCACGAGTTGTTATATATTTGCCACTAAAATTTGTGAGACCAAGAAATGGTTTACCGGCATCAGCTCTCTCATTTATCATTTCTGCTGCAGTTTTACCGTGAACCGCAAAATGCATTTTATTTTGAACTGTTGCAAAAAAATCTTTTGTTAATTTATCATCATTTCTGTAATCAATACTGGTTGCATAAATATCTGTTATTTTTTGGTAGAAATTCCGTTCACTGCTCCTGATATCTCTGATTCGCTGTAACAACTCTTCAAAGTATCTCGATCTTGCTCCCTCTTGCTTCAAGCGGTCGTCATCCAATGTGAAACCTTTGACTATGTATTCTTTTAACCGCTCAGTTGCCCAAATTCGAAAACGGGTTGCAACGCTACTTTTTATTCTGTAACCCACCGATATAATGGCATTCAGGTTATAAAAAACTTGTTTACGACTTACTTCTCTTGCACCTTCTTTTTGAACTATTAAGAAATCCTTAATAGTTGAAGCTTCTTCCAGCTCACCTTCGTTAAAGATGTTTTTCAGGTGCATATTTATATTGGGAACTGAAGTTTGAAATAGCTCTGCCATTAATTTCTGAGTAAGCCAAACGGTCTCATCTTCCAGTTTTACATCAATTCTAATATTTCCGTTTTCTGCTTTGTAAACTAAAAATTGATCCCTGCCATTCTTTTCGTTCATAATTTATACTTCCATATCCCTTTGTACCCAATTTAATTATTACCTACCAGTCTATCAAGAGATATTTACCAAATCCCCTTCTAACCAAGGCAGACGTGTACAACCCATGTAATCACTTGAGGGTCCCAGATGACGATTTGAATAATTCAGAAATTACCAAGTAAATCCCCGTGTCTGCGTCCCACTTGCGGAATACGCCAGCGGTACACATCCACTAATACTACCAATTATTTTCTCTTCCCATTCAAAATTCAAAACTCATAATTTAAAATTAATCTGCTGCCCTGAGGAGGCGGAAGCCTATGTTGAGGTTACTGAAGCCGGGGTCGCTGTATTGATGATAAGCAACCGACAGTTTGACATCGATGATCCAGCTATTACCATGTTTCACACGGTTAGTTCTGCTTACAGTCTTTACCCGTAAAAAATAAAAAGAATTCTCTAACCGCGAATGCCACTAAAGTACACAAAAAAATATAAGAAAGAAAGATAAATTATTAGAAATGATATAATAACAAACATTACTGTTCTTCATTTCTTCTCTTCCTTTCGCGTCATTTCGCGGCTTCTTGATAAGGCGTAATATTTGAAGCCTATTCGCGGTTGAATTTCTTCTCTTCCCATTCAAAATTCAAAACTCATAATTTAAAATTAATCTGCTGCCCTG
>CAZAHZ010000546.1:0-1835 GCA_964485055.1 uncultured Candidatus Cloacimonadota bacterium | reverse complement strand
AAAAAATACGTCAATTGATATATCCCGATTATGGGGTTTTTACAGTGAACTCAATTATGTTAGTTGTTTTTTGTATTGCTGCCAATGCAGATGAGTGGATCGGTTTTAATGAAAGAGGAGAATCTGCGCCCATTTATGAAGTGGAAAATTCCTCGAGTTATCTTGTAGAATTCGAGTTGGAAATACCGGGTATGAACAGTAGAGACATTGATAGTTACAATCGGGTTAGCATTCCTGAACATGCAAAATTGGATTCTATCGGTTTTCCTGAAGTACCTTTCGTGAGTTACCTGATAGCAATACCGGAATGTGATAATGTAAACCTTAATGTTACGGTATTGGATTCTGTTGTGATAGACAGCATGTATATCTATCCTGCTCCGGAATGGGTGGAAGTTATTAATGGGAAAAAACTAACAGTGATTAATTCATCAATACTCAATTTGTGATGTTAATTAGAGAAAATAATATTGACAGAAATCTCAATGAAAAGTTTATTAATGTATCTAATCGGAGGAAATGAAATGAAAAGAATGATTTTACTTTTTATAATATTAATGATGTCGATTACACCTATATTATGCGATTCTGCTATAACTCGTGGACCTGCTGTGGGAGAAATATACTTTATTTCATCTACGAGAACTACTCCTGCAGCAATATATCATTCTACTGATTTCGGAGAAACTTCAACAGTTATGGACAGCACACTTGGTACTTCCGAATATTTATTCGAAAGGATATCAGCAGATCTGACTCCGGGAGTTATTTACAGCATGTATTTCAATAGTTTATTTGTCTCTTATGATTACGGAAGAGAAGGAAGCTGGATATTCAGAACAAGTGAAGGAACAACAAAGTTAAGTAGTGGTAGAAATGAGGGTGAAATTTTTAAAGGTATTGGTAGAAGCAGCGTAGATTACGGAATTAATTTTACTCAGCACCAATGCTCAGGTTTTTTTGGTGAATTTAAAGCTTTTGATTTTGATAATGAAAATAGTGTTGGTTATGCACTTGTTAGGGAATCTGGTATCTTAGATTCAATGTGGTTGTTAATAAGTCATAATAATTATGAAACTCTTGATATAATACATGTTTTTAATGATTATATAGGAGTAAACTATCTTAGCCGTGGTTATGAATATGGAGAATTATTTTTATATAGATATCATAATTTATATGGTACATCCCTACTCTATAGTGGGAACTATGGAGAAACTTGGGAATTGAAAAATACTTTCAATTGTCCTAATTTACCTATAACCGGGATTGTCGGAGGGAGACAACCAGGAGAACTATATATGTTAGTTGAGTATGTTCAATTAATGCATTCAAGAATTTATGTTTACATTTACCATAGTATTGATTATGGTGAAACATTTACCATACATCCTGTTCTTGAATATGGACCCGAACCGTATTATGCTAATTTTATTGCAACTCCAGATTCTGGTTCGGCACCACTGACAGTACAATTTACCGATTCATCAAGCGGAGGAGGCAATCTGGATTGGCAGTGGGATTTTGATGATGATGGAGTCATTGATTCTTACGAGCAGAATCCGGAGTACACGTTTCAGACTAGTGGAACTTATCGAGTTACCTTACAAATTGAATATGGGATGGGAGTTCCTGAAATTGTGGCAAGAAAAGATATTCATGTTACTGCTGGAAATGAAATTGATGAATATGCAATTCAAAATTCAAAACTCAAAATTCAAAATTATCCTAATCCCTTTAATCCGATTACTACTATAAGTTTCGAATTACCAAAGGATATAGAAAATCCAGCCATTGAAATATATAACCTCAGAGGGCAGCGCATTCGCGAATTG
>CAZAHZ010000545.1:0-1841 GCA_964485055.1 uncultured Candidatus Cloacimonadota bacterium | reverse complement strand
CGATCGTAATGAACAATGTTGATATTCCTGCAATATTCCGCCATTGCCGGATAGAGCATTCATCGGAATCCTGGCTGCCAATATCTCATTACTGGTCCGGAGCGATAACCACCTTCTGCCGGGATGTGATCCTGGAAGATAATTACTTTTATAATAATTACTGTAATTATTACTGTTATGAATATTATGAGAACTCACGGATAGTGATAAAAGGTAATTATTTTATGACAGAGATCCCGGGTGTAACTGAATCATACTGGGGTAATTGCGGCTGGGGTGAATCAATTATTCTGTCTACAGATCTCAACAATGTAAATACACTGGTAGCAGACAATTACTTTGAATGCAAGTGGATCAGGATAGGCGGGGGAGGCTACAGATTGGTTGATAATATTTTCCGTGAAGAATATCGGTATAACACCTGGGCAAATGATCAGAATCTTCCGACTTATATCTATCGCAATGACTGGGGTCCGGCGCAGGGCAGTGCGGGAGGAATTGAAGAATTAGATTTATATGATGCCGATACTTTTTTTGCTAAAAATACATTGAATAATTTATTGACCATGGATATTGATGCTGGAAACGGTACACTGTATTTTTTCAATAACCGTGTATGGGGTACGGATATAACAATAAATAATTATTCCGGTGAAGGAGACGTAAAATTCTTTAATAACTATACAAGTTCATCGCTTATTGAATTCCATTGTTATGCAGAAATATACAACAATGTTTCGCGTAATTCACCGGAAATGGGCTTGCAGCCTTTCTCCTTTGGTTCTTTGTACAATAACGTGATCATCGGAGCTCAATATGCCTTAAATCATGAAGTACTCTGCGGACAAATCTGGAGTGCTTTTGTCAACAGCATTTACCTTGATTGCCAGAACCCTGTGGTAAACGGGATAGAAGAACCATTCTTTAATCCGGCAGTGCAGAATTGCCTGATGGATTTTAATATTCCTATCAGTATAATAGATCTGGGCGGCAATATCATTGATGAGAGTCTGGATGAAGAAGATATTTTCGTTGATCCGGGTGGAGGAGATTTTCATTTATTGCCGGGTTCTGTCTGTATAGATGCCGGATATAATGAGGGAATATATCCAGACTTTGATTTTGGATATGCAAACAGGATTTGGGATGGTGACGGAAACGGGACGGCAGTAATTGATATCGGAATCTATGAATATGGAGCAACTGAATTGGGAGGAATAGAAGGTCATGTATATGACCTGGAAACCGGAGAGATATTGACATCAGTTCTGGTAAGAGATGAGGAAAATTTATTCAATCTGGATTTCAGTGACAGCACCGGGTATTATTGTATCAGGCTGGCAGATGGGCTATATGACCTGAGAGGAAGAATACCTTTTTATGAAGATTATTTAATGGAAGATCTCACGGTTAATGGAGAATTGACCTATTATGACATTTATCTGGTTCCCGGAGAAACGGTTGACATAGCCGATGATTATATAATTCAAAATTCAAAACTCAAAATTCAAAATTACCCCAATCCCTTCAATCCTTCAACCACGATATCATTTATACTCACTGATGCCCAGAATGTGCAGTTGACTATCTACAACATCAAAGGGCAAAAGATCAATACTCTGGTGAATAAATACTGTCAGTCCGGTGCTCATAGCACCCTTTGGGATGGCAATGATACCAGTGGCAAACCAGTGGCTTCCGGTTTATACTTCTATCGCCTCAAAACTGATAACGAGATAAATTCCGGCAAGCTCATGCTATTGAAATAATGAGTCCACTCTATCCCGCATTCCCGCTAATTATAACGATGGAGGTTTAACCCCTGGCTCATGATAAGCATT
>CAZAHZ010000544.1:0-1845 GCA_964485055.1 uncultured Candidatus Cloacimonadota bacterium | reverse complement strand
TCCAGTGTAAAATTAATTGCTGGAATTATAAAAAATGGATGAATCCATAACAGGATAGTAAAATGAAATTAAGTGAAATAGTAAAGGCATTAGAGGCAGAAGTGCTAACAGAAAAGACTGATCTGGATCAGGAAATTTCGTGTGCTTTTGCCAGTGATCTGATCAGTGACATTTTAATGTGTACCAAGGAACCAACCTTATTGCTCTCAGGTCTAACCAATACTCAGATAATTCGTCTTTCTGATATGATAGAGCTATTCGGAATTGTCTTTGTTCGGGGGAAAAAACCCTCAGCAGATATAATTCAGATGGCAAATGATCGGAGTCTTCCACTTATCTCTACAGCTTACACAATGTATCGAACCAGTGGTATTTTATTCAGTTGCGGTTTGCGAAGCTGTAAGATCTAACATGGCTGAATACTGGTTTTTTCGGGAAGGATTTGAGGAAAAATCACGTCAGCATTTTAGAAAAATGCCTGAACCTGCGATCAAGCTTGAATTCCTGATCGGGGAACGGGATTTTGTTAATGCCGGTAATGCTTCCGCCCAGATCAAGATGGCACTGAAGAGGCTGGGAGTTGACAGTGCTATACTACGCCGGGTGGCTATTGCAGCTTATGAAGCCGAGATCAATGAAACTGCTCATGCCAAAGGCGGGGACATCATTGGTAATATCTATCCGGAATATGTGCTGATCAGATTTTTTGACAAAGGACCTGGTATCAAAGACATCGAACAATCAATGATCCCTGGCTTCAGCACTGCTGATGAGCAGGTACGGGAAATGGGATTTGGCGCCGGGTTGGGATTACCAAATATAAAAAAGAATGTAGATGCATTGCATATCGATTCCGAAGCTGAGGGACGTACTCTGGTGGAAATAATAATTTATTTTTGATTAATAGCATGAATGGATAAAAAAATTATGAAAGATGAAAGCAAGAAGTATTTTCATGCCCTGCAGGTTAAAACGCAAAAATGCGTTGGCTGCATGAAATGCGTGCGGGTCTGCCCAACTGAAGCTCTTCGAATTCGCAATGGGAAAGTGCAATTTAATGACTCACGCTGTATTGATTGCGGCAGATGCATTTCAGCCTGTAAATATGGAGCACTGCTACCTTGGTCTGACAATCTGGAAATAATAGAAGATAAAAAGTATAAAGTTGCCATCCTGGCAACATCCTATGCAGGACAATTTTCTGATAATGTCAGTTATCGAACTGCCAAAAAGGCTCTTTTTCATCTGGGTTTTGATGAGGTGATTGAAGAATCCATGATTTCCGAGCAATATGGCTGGATGATACGCGAATATTTGAAAGACCATCCTGAAATTCGTCCTGTACTGTCAAGTAACTGCCCGGCAGTAGTCCGCCTGATCCAGGTAAGATTCCCGGCTTTGCTGCCTAACCTGCTGCTTTTGGAATCTCCCATGACAGTCCTCGATATGTATTACCGGCAGAAAATCTCTGCGGAAAAAAATATTTCTGACAAAGACATCGGTATGTACCAGATAGTTCCCTGCATTTCTCAGGTCACGGCAGTTCATCAACCGGAAGGTAATATAACAAAAATTGAAAATGGTGCCATCTCAATTCAGGAAGTATTTGGTGAGGTGCTGGTAGCTTTGCCAGACGCTGTTCAGGATAAGCGGGAAATTGATGTTCACACAAAAGGGCTTAGCTGGGCTGTATCACGTATGGAAGCTGCTGATCTCGACGATGGAACAATCAAAACTCTCGCAGTTTGCGGTATTCGCAACGTTATTGATGTATTGCTTAAAATTGAGAATCAGCAGATTGATCATTACGATCCCCGCGATCGCAAGGGCCAATGCTCCTGATGT
>CAZAHZ010000543.1:1343-1853 GCA_964485055.1 uncultured Candidatus Cloacimonadota bacterium | reverse complement strand
AGTGATGTGAAAGATTTGTATTATTTGGATACATTTCCAGTGTATATTGACACATTTATTCGAATTACACAGGATATAAATAGCACTGCTATAGATAGTGCTATTATTAATCGAATGTGCTCTGATACGGAAATAGAAGATCTAAATTTTGACGATGAAATTATAGCGCAATCTGAGCAATCAATTAATGAGCATAATCAAGTTCCTAATATTTATGATGAAAGTCCAGATTATGATGAAAGTGTTAGTATTGGGTCTGATAATGATTTATTAGATATGTTTGAGGAAATGAGAGTTGGAGTATTATTGCAAAAAGTATTTTCTGAAGAACCGGGAGTGATTAGTGCTAAAGATATTTTTAAGATGGCAACTGAAAATGGTGCAAAGGCAGCAAGAATAAATGCCGGAATAATCAAAGAAGGAAAATTAGCAGATTTAATCATTCTTAATCTAAATAAAGCCCATTCTGCCCCGGTTAATGATGTAATACGAAATATTGTTTATTGTGCA
>CAZAHZ010000543.1:0-1333 GCA_964485055.1 uncultured Candidatus Cloacimonadota bacterium | reverse complement strand
TGTGCAAAAGGCAGTAATGTTGAAACAACTATAATCAATGGTAAGTTAATTATGGAGAAAGGGAAAATTATTACCGTTGATGAAGAAAGCCTTACTACAGAAGGGATTAAAAGAGGAGAAGAAATTTTAAAGAGGATTAATTTTAATAAAAGTATAAAATCACAAAATTATAAGTCAAAATAGGCAAGGAGAGAATATTTATGTTTAGTGTTAATCAAGAAGCTGTAAAAATTGTTAAGGAAAAAATTATCCCTAAAGCAGAAGAATTGGGAGTAAGAATTATACATTTAAATAACGGGACTACTATAATTGATGCAGGCATTAATGAAACAGGGAGTTTAAGTGCAGGTATATTATTTACCGAAGCCACTTTTGGTGGATTAGGCAAGGCACAGTTTGGATATTTTAGAAAGGGTAAAATAAATCTACCTTCCATAGATGTATATATTGATAAACCAAGAGAAGGGACTTTGTCTTCACAATTTTCTGGTTGGAAGCTTCCCAGAAAAAATTTGGGAATAGCTCCAATTGGTTCGGGACCTGCGCGAGCTATAGCTAAAAATGATATATTTTCTCAATGCGTAGAGTATCAAGATATTCACCATGAAGTAGTTTTTGGGATGCAAACTACAGTTTTACCCGATGAAGAATTAAGTTCATCAATTGCGAAAGAATGTAAAATATTACCAGAAAATCTATATATTATTGCTGCTACTACAGGTAGTTTAGCAGGGACAATACAAGTATGTTCTCGTACTGTGGAAGCTACAATGTGGCGATTGTATAAAAAAGGTTTTGATATTTATACTGTTATTTCTGGGATAGGTACTTGTCCTATTCCTCCCCAGACCAAGGATGAATTAGTAGCAATGGATAGAGTAAATACTGCTTTAATTTATGGTGCATCGGTTCACTATATAGTTAATTGGGAAGATGATAAGATAGAAAAAATTATTAAAGAACTACCTTTTTCTGCATCAAAAAAGTTTGGGACTTCTTTTTTGGAAATTTTCGAAGAAGGTGATCGCGATTTTTATAAAGTAGATAAAGATATACATACCATAGCTCACTATACTATAACTAACATAAACTCTGGCCGTACTTTTTCTGCAGGAATAATTCGGGAAGACATGTTGGAAAGTTCATTTTTTTAGAACATGAGGACAAAATGGAGCATGTGACACTATAAAGAGAATAATCGATCATCCAATTTTGGGAAAAGAAGAAAAAAGAAAAAAGGTAAAAATTATTATAAACGGAAAAAATATATATGCCTATAAAGGGGAGACTATCGCCGCTGCCTTAATAGCTAATGGCTATAGAGATTTTTGCT
>CAZAHZ010000542.1:0-1858 GCA_964485055.1 uncultured Candidatus Cloacimonadota bacterium | reverse complement strand
CTTGGTTTTTGACATTTTCACGCCACCACAATCAAGGATCAGATCATTGACCAGGACGTTTTTATAGGAAGATTTACCGGTCAGTAAAGTTGAAATTGCCAAGAGCGAATAAAACCAGCCTCGCGTCTGATCAATACCTTCCGAGATAAAATCTGCCGGAAAGAGGTCAGGATCAAAGTTATCGGCATTTTCAAAAGGATAATGCCATTGTGCAAACGGCATGGAGCCACTGTCAAACCAGCAGTCTATCACTTCCGGAGTTCGCAGCATCGCTTTACCGCATTCAGGGCATATCAGAATTATATCATCAACATAAGGTCTGTGCAGTTCAATATTTTCAGGCACCGGGCTGCCGTCTTTCAGCTTGCCTTTTTCCCGCAATTCGGCGATGGAGCCAAGGCTTTCCACTTTTCCGCAATGTTCACAAACCCACATATTGAGAGGAGTTCCCCAGAACCGGTTACGGCTGATTGCCCAGTCCACGTTGTTTTCCAGCCATTCTCCGAACCGCTTTTCACCTACAAAAGGCGGAAACCAGTTGATCTTTCGGTTATTTTCCAGCATCTGTTCTTTATATTCACTTGTGCGGATATACCAGCTATCACGGGCAAAATAGATCAAAGGACTGTCACAGCGCCAGCAGAAGGGATACGTATGCTTGATCTGCATCCGCTTGAACAAAAGACCGCGCTCTGTCAGATTACGCATTATACTCTTATCGGCATCTTTGACAAATTCGCCTGCCCAGTCTGTGATGGTTTCATCAAATCTGCCTGCTTCGTCAACTGGCTGCATGATTGGAAGGTCGTATTTGCGCCCCAGTTCATAATCATCAGCTCCAAAAGCCGGAGCAGTATGGACAATTCCCGTACCTTCACTCATGGTCACATAATCTGCCAGCCCTATATAAAAGCCTTTCTTTTTGGGTTTCACATAGGGGAACAACTGCTCATATTCCTGATATTCCAGATCCTTGCCCGTAAATTCCTCGATAATCTCAAATTCATCATCGAGAACATCCAGTCGTGCTTTTGCCAAAATCAGATATTCATTATTATAGCGGATTTTTACATAAGTCTCTGCCGGATGTACTGCCAGTGCCACATTGCTGATCAATGTCCAGGGAGTAGTGGTCCAGGCGAGAAACCAGGTGTTATCCTCTCCGATTTTTTTAAACCTGATGAATATGGAGGGGTCTTCCGTTTCCCTGTATCCTTGAGCTACTTCATGGCTGGAAAGTGGTGTCCCGCATTTGGGGCAGTAGGGCACGATCTTATGTCCCTGATAGATCAGTCCTTTCTGAAAGAACTGGTTCAATATCCACCACACGGTTTCAATATAATCATTGGTCAGGGTGATATAGGGATGATCCAAATCTATCCAGTAGCCCATCTCTTCTGTCATTTTACGCCACATATTCTCGTAGGTGAATACTGAATCGCGGCATTTATGATTAAATTCACATACTCCGTAATGGACTATATCATTTTTATCTTCCAGTCCTAATATTTTCTCAACTTCTATTTCTACCGGCAAGCCATGTGTATCCCAGCCTGCCTTACGCTTCACCTGATAACCCCGCATCGTTTTATAACGGCACACAGCATCTTTCAGAGTTCTTGAGATAACATGATGGATGCCCGGCTTACCGTTAGCTGTCGGGGGTCCTTCAAAAAATACAAATTTATCATTCCCTGCCCGGAATTCTTCACTGCGTCTTGCCATACTGGTTTTTTTCCAGTACTCCAGCATCCGTTTTTCCAGGTCGGTAACGTTCTCCTTGGGATCAAAAGTCTTATACATCTATTTTTTCTCCTGTCTTTTCATCATCTTCGGCTAACAGGTCTGCGAACCGCTC
>CAZAHZ010000541.1:0-1867 GCA_964485055.1 uncultured Candidatus Cloacimonadota bacterium | reverse complement strand
TTTTCTTTATTCTTCTTTCCCAAACAATCAATAAATCTTTTTATCTTTTCAAAATAATAGCTCTAACTAATTCCTCTACAGCTTTCTTGGTAATATTTCTCTCAGTTATTAAAGATATTTGCCCTAATAATGATTCTGCATCGCGTAGATCTCCTTCAGAATAAAGAGTTATTAATCTTAATGCTTCTTCTTCAAATTTTATTTTTTCCTGCTTACAAATGTAAATGAGGCGTTTAATTGTATCATTTAAATTTAATTTTTTAAAATCATAACGCTGAACTCTGGAGAGAATAGTCGCAAGTAATTTATCTGGCTCTGTTGTGGCTAAAATAAAAATTACGTATTCTGGAGGTTCTTCCAGTGTTTTTAACAAGGCATTAAAACCTTCTTTAGTAATTTGGTGCGCTTCATCTATTATAAAAATCTTGTATTTGGAATTAACTGGAGAAAATTTAATATTATCCCTTAAAGAACGGACATCTTCAATGCCACGATTAGAAGCAGCATCTATTTCTATTAAATCCATTGAATGTCCGGCATTAATTGCCAAACAAGAGTCGCATTTATTACAAGGCTCAAACTCATTAGGTTTTCTGTCCTGACAATTTAAAGACTTGGCTAATAAACGAGCTACCGTTGTTTTTCCTACACCACGAGGACCAGTGTGGTCTCACATTTACAGCGGCTTATGGACAGATTCGACTATCAGGTCTATCCTGGTCAATCCGATCTATGCCGGAGATATGATTTGGAATCGCCGCACGGATGGTCGTTTCCATCGAATCAGCAAAGGTCAGGCAGTAGCCCGCGAGAGCGTGCACGGGGCACGACTGGTACCTAACCAGAAAGAAGACTGGATTGTCGTTCGTGATGCCCATCCACCACTGATTAATCGGCGACTATTTGAGCAGGCCAGGCAAAGGCTTGAAAATCATCCTAAGTCAATTGAGCAGCGACAACGTATTTCAAAACTTAATACTCATGGGAAAACCTGGAACGGCCAGCGCAGCCGCTTCATACTCTCCGGGCTGATGAAATGCAGCCTCTGTGGCTGCCGCTACCAGGGTGTCACAAGGGCAAAGGGCAAGAAACGATTAGATGGGACGAGGGCAAAGACTTTCTACTACGGCTGCGGCGGCTACATTACCAAAGGCAAAAAGGTCTGTGAAATGAACGCAATCCCACAGAATATTCTTGAGGCCAAAGTCATTGATACAGTTCTGGATTTCTACAAGCGCTGCCTTGATAAGGGCGGCCGGAAAAAATTGGCCGAGGCCGTCAAAACACAAGTCAACTTCGAAGGAGAAGAATTTGCTGCCGCTCGCCAGCGGGCACAGAACGAGCAGGAAAAGATCGGCGAAATTATTAATAATCTGCTGGATAACATTACAGAAACCAATCGTGAATACGTCGACCGACGATTGAACGAACTTAAGCAACAGAAGCAACAGCTCGAAGTCAGATTTGAAGAACTTGACCAGCTTTCTCTCTCACAGGCCGAAATCGACAGTATAGTAACCGATTCGATGCAGTTCTTATCCGGCCTCGAATTCACACTCCGTCAGGGCCTGCGCCAGGAAAAGCTCGTTGCTCTGAGGCAGTGCATTGAAAAGATTTGGATCGATAAACCTGCTGGCAGTATCAAACTGACCATCCGCTCAGTACCTGTGGGGAACCTACAAGCTACTCAAGAATTCAAGGCGTCTGTTTAGATACCCAAATTGTAGTTTTTCGACACCACTTAGTCTTGAAGGGCTAATACGGGGTGGTCGTATGTTCGAAACGCTCCCCCGCTATTAACCCCTGGAGATAAATCCTGTCCACCCGGAAAATCCTATCCTGATGGGAAGATGAAGCCAAGACTGAT
>CAZAHZ010000540.1:0-1872 GCA_964485055.1 uncultured Candidatus Cloacimonadota bacterium | reverse complement strand
CTGCTGTGAAATCGTAATTACCTTTCCAGATCCCGGTTATCGTGCATTCTCCATTTTCATCTGTTATTCCTGTGTATTCAGGATAATCACCATCAGGATCAGGTTCTGTCGCTTCCAGAGTTACTTCCGCTCCCACCGGAATATCGCCGATATTGGTAGTAAGACTCACTTCCAGAGTGGCATACATTCCCTTGCCTATCCAATTACTAAAGGACGGCTCAGACATAATTCCTCCGGTGTATTCCACGCGAACGCAATACATATATACACCCGCTATGGTAACATCGGGCCAGGTCGTGTCCTCATAAGCTGTATCCTGATAAGTTTGCACAATCACATCCCAGTTCTCGTAATTTTCCTGGTCATCTTCAAAACCACGGAACAGGCTGTAACCTTCCGGACGATCCAGACGGTTAAATGTTTCTGAAGATTTACTGAACGGATTTTCGGCTTTTTCTGTTGAAAGTAATATTGGACGACCACGATCTTCCGGTGCGCCTACATAGACATCATCAATAAACCAACCTGGATAAGCTCCGATTTCATCTGTACCAAAATGGAACTTTATGAATACGTCTTCTCCCTGATAATCCCCAAGTTCAAAGGTGGCTAATACCCAACCACCTGTAGTACCAGTGTAACAAGGCTCATTGGGAATCCCAGAATTGTTTGGGTAACATGAATCTTCCGGATAACCGCCAACAGGTGTTATAATTTCCCATGTATTTCCACCATCAGTGGATATTTTAACATTTCCACCATCATAATAGTTTTCCATGTCACACAAGTGCCAGAAGACAAGCTGTGAATCATCGGAAGGAATGCGTATTTCGGGGGTTACTAATTGATAATTTGAAAACAGGGGATTAGTGGCGTTCAGGTCAGTACCCCAAATGTTGGTGCCGCTATGAGCTCCCGCTGCATTATCTATTCCCCATTCCCATCCGTTATCTGCCACGAATTCACCGTCATCATCTTCAAAATCGAAGAAGGAACTTAAGACGCCTGCCGGAGAATGCCAGGTAATCCAGGCATTCTCAAGATGGTTTTCTTCCACATATACATCAAATGCCGGATACATCATCTCCGTGATCATACCTATATATGTGACCTCATCTTCCAGAATATCTATATTATCTTCCAGATCGGCAAAATTCAACAACTGTACCTCGAAATCGTAATTGCCTTTCCAAATCCCGGTTATCGTGCATTCTCCGGTCGCACCCGTAAATCCTGTGTATTCAGGATAATTTCCGTCCGGATCAGTTTCTGTAGCTTCCAGAGTTACTTCCGCTCCCACCGGAATATCACCGATATTGGTGGTCAGGGTAACTTCCAGAGAGGCATACATATCCTTGCCTACCCAGTTACTGAAAGCTGGATCAGACATATTGTCATTGGTATATACCGAACGGACTCCATAAGTGTAAACAGTTCCGTCCTCCAGATTGATCCACTCCAGATCAGTGTAGGTTGTATCCTCCACAAGGGCATTAATCACTTCCCACATTTGCCAGTTAGGCTCGTTACCAAATTCACCTCTAATTATATTATAGCCGATCAGTTCACGGTTAAGACGTGTATCATGGCTGGAAGATGAACTGAAAAGACCTGCTAAGGGATCAGTATTATGGATTGCCATATATTTGGCATTACCAACATCCTGAATGCCCTGCGGGAAATTGAATGAATATTCGCTTACCGCACCCCTGTGATGTATAATCTTGCTGAAATCTACTACCGGGTTATCATAGCCGATTGTTATCTGGCGACCAGTCGGTCCCTGAACTATAGCCCTCAGCATGTAATCCTGATAGCTGGCTGTTGTCCAGGCTCCACCACCTGTGACGTAGTGATCATAGCTTCTATTCA
>CAZAHZ010000539.1:0-1872 GCA_964485055.1 uncultured Candidatus Cloacimonadota bacterium | reverse complement strand
ATTATACCGGTGGTTCCCATAATGATCAGATATACAATCATATTATCATACTGGATCAGGTAACGGAAATCGAGAAGTCTATACCCGAGACCTTGATTCACGCCGAGCATTTCGACTGCGATCACAGTCGTCCAGCCTAAACCCCAGAGAATGCGGAAAAGATTGATGAATTCAATTTTGAGAAGTGGTAATTCTACAAAAACAAATCTCTGCCAGGCACTTGCACCACAGATATATGCTTCTTCCGAGTATTCAGGCAAAATATGATCAAATATCTCGGCGGTCAATATCAAAGCCGGGAAAAAAAGAGCAGTGAACATGATAAAGGCTGCCGGGGTTTCACCGAGCCCGAACCAGATAAGAGCAAAGGGCAGCCAGGCAAAAGGTGAGATATGACGGATGAAATTTATTGCTGGTAAAAAGAGAATTTTTAGCCAGAGAATCGAATGCAGCAATTTTCCCAGAAAGATAGCAGCTACCCAGGCAACTAAAGCAATAATAGTGACTCTCAGGAAGGAAAAGATGAAATCCGTAAATACACTATTAAGATCTATTCTCGTTTTTTGCAGATCAGCGGGAGTTATTTTCAGGCTGATGATCAAGCACGAAAGAATCAATAAGAGAAAAAGAGCACTAAGGCTGGATTTGATAATACACTTCATCAGCTCTGATCTTCCTGCTCATGTATCTCTTTTTTAACATCAGTTCGGCTGCTTCGGCTTCAAAATCCATACCGGATTTATCCAGACCGGTAATATACTTAGTATGCTCCAGAGACCTGATAACATCATCTCTTTTTAAGCCATAATAATTTTGCGCAGTAGAAATCACTTTTTCATTATTATCCCGAAACTGAGTAATGGATTTTTGTAATAAATCCATAAATTCCTGGATCAGTAATTTCTTTAATTTAAGAGCTTTTTCAGTAGCAGCTAAATTACAACAGGTATGCAGGGGAAAAGTTGTACTGAACCATTCAATTACCTTATAATTATCAGGGAAACTGAAAATAGAGGGCACATAGAAGCTGAGAGCATCCACTTCGCCGGATCTGAGTGAAACAGCCATATCCATAGGCATGCGGAAATAAATAATTTCTGGTAAGGGGAGCTGTTTTTTATTCAAAACCATTTCGGGGATAATTTCCAACGTTGAATTTTTGAGAACACCAATCCGGGCATCGTTTAGTTGTTCAAGAGAAGAGAATTGTTCTGAAGCGATAATGCCGTCACTTTCACGTTCAAAGAAAGAGATGATCTTCACTTTTTTGCCCTGGGAAACATCCACCCAGATGTAGGTGAAAGGCATAATGGCAAGGTCTATCCTGCCTGCAACCAGAGCTTCATTGGTTTCCCAGCCGGAATGAAAGTATTCGAACTGAAAGGCAGAATAATCTCCGGGTATATTCTCCAAGGCATATTGCACCGGCAGATGGTTCAAAGAAGGTTTGATCAAACCTATGATAAGCATGTCAGGCTGCGTTTTACTGCAACTGAATAGAAGCAAACAGAGAATAATTATGATGAAATATTTCATTTATACCTCACAAAAAAGCCACCCTGACTTTGACAGTCAGGGTGGCTGAAGCCTAGAGCTTTACTGTATTATTTTTATTGAATTCTAAAAGATGTCAGGGACGATTTAATGTCAAGAAAATGAAGATTTTTCTGGCATCCCCCCGGAATTTAAAAAATATCTCCTCTACCGTACGGGCAGACACATGGGTCTGCCCTTATATAACCTGAATCCCAGCTATATAAATGATTGCTTAGAAACATACAAAGAGGGCAGACACATGGGTCTGCCCGTACATCTTGTGGTAACATAACTATCTGTGTAATATAACAATATCTATATCTGGCTGATATAAAA
>CAZAHZ010000538.1:0-1876 GCA_964485055.1 uncultured Candidatus Cloacimonadota bacterium | reverse complement strand
ATTCAATATCATAGATAAAAGGAAATCCCTCATTGATCTCTTCATTAATATCCCATATATCTTCAATCCCATTAATACTTTCCCCTACAAAATCCCAGCCAATATCCGTATAAGTGCTCATGCTTTGCATCTCTTCAGATATGCAGCCAAGAATATTTGATGAAAAACCATAATCATCAAAAATTCCTGTTGTCTGACCAGTTGTCTCAATATTCCAGATACAATTACTGATCGTGGACTCAGCTTGGTTATATACAACCAAACCACCAACACTATCAGCCCCACTCAAACTGCCTGTGACATAGCAATTGCTGATAATGGAATCTTCATTTTCGAATGCTATTCCACCAAGTGTATTGATTGCATTAACACTTGCAGTTACATAGCATTCTGAGATCACTGAATTATGAGTAGTTGAACCGACTATTCCTCCAATCCCCCAATTTGCAGTCATAAAACCCATTGTATAGCATTCACTAATAATGGATTCCCTGTTAATTCCCACCAAACCACCGACAAAGCAATCGCCATTCACATTTCCGGTAACATAACATTCACTTATCACAGAACTGTCATTTGTACCTGCCAAACCACCGACAAAGCGATCGCCATTAACACTTACATTTGCAACTCCAAGGCTTTCGATGCTCGCTCCCATGTTAAATCCAAAAAGTCCGATATGGCTAATGTAGGCGAGATCTATGTTCAATCCGTCAATAATGTGTGTGTTTCCATCAAAAATACCTGCAAAATATGGTATGAAGAAATTTGGCATATTAGATAGATCAATGTCGTTTGTAAGAAGAAAACTGAATTCTCCATTTTGCCCAAAAGCCAGAAGTTTCTCAAAATTCTCTACGCTATTAATTAAGTAATGTTCTCCATCAAAAGATAAATATTCTGCAATGTCCAAAACCATGTTGTTGTTTATCCAAGCATTATATAACTCACTAGTGAGAGCTCCGATGGATATTGTATGCTGGTCATTTATCAAAACTGTCTCATAATCATAATAACTTTGCCAGATTGTGGAATTAAAATTATGTCCCACCAAGCCACCAATTTGCTCATTTCCATTCACATTTACACTTGCATAGCTTTCACTTAGCGTAGCTGAACTAATCATTCCTATCAGACCACCAACACTTGAATCTCCACTCACAATACCTGTTGCATAACATTCACTTAAATATGAACCATTGCCACTATATCCCACTAAACCACCGGTATATTTATCGCCAGTAAATTCTACATGAGTGATTCCAATATCTTCAATTGATGCACAATCGATAAAACCAAAAAGCCCATTATAATCCTCTGAAGGTCTGTTAATAAATAGACCTTCAATCTCGTGGTTATCACCATCATAAGCACCACAAAATGGATTATAGGAATTGTAACCAATGGAACTAAATCCACCACCCTCATTCCAGTTTTGGGTATCCCACGCATCGATATCAGCAGTCTGTAAGAAGTAAATACTATCTACCCAAACACTATCTGAAGTACTCAGCCATAGAAGATTGTCAAGAGTTTCAATCAGATAAGGATCATTTTCTGTCCCTAAGCCTTCTGCTGGTGTGCCATCAGCTATAAGCTGAGTAAATAATACAATAGCCACACATAATATTATAGATTTTTTCATTATAAATTCCTCCATTAATCCTTTCTGTACAAATTATATTTTTCGTGTCAAGTAAAAATTACATACATCACCAATATTGCATACAACTTTAAAAGTACGGCACTATTAGGAGTACATCGCTGTTTAGTTGTACGTCGCTGTTTAGGAGTTCGTTGCTATTTAGGAGTTCGTTGCTATTTAGGAGTACATCGCTGTTTAGGAGTACATCGAGCGTCTCGATGTGAGAAAACG
>CAZAHZ010000537.1:0-1878 GCA_964485055.1 uncultured Candidatus Cloacimonadota bacterium | reverse complement strand
TAATTATATTTCTGGTAATAGTAATGGTATATATACAACATCTCCGACGTATCCTTTGATCTATTTCAACACTATATGCAATAATCAGAATCATGGAATAAATTTCAGTTACCTTAGCAGTTACGATGTACCTACGGAAGTTGCTTATAATCTGATCTATGGAAACGGAGCAGCAGGGATTTATACTTCGGAAAATGTAGGGTATGCATTCATTGATATTTATAATAATACCATAGCGTATAACCAGTCGGCTATTATCAATATCGAAGATGATAATATTTCAATTATCAACAACATTATCTATGAGAACCAGATGGGTATTTCATCCAGTGAAGAACTTGCCTGCCTTGAATATAACCTTTTCTGGGAAAACGATACAACTGCTGTAATGCAAATACCGGATGGATTTGGAGATATTACCACTCAAAATGTAAATGGAGACTCTTGTGATATATATAATAATCTCTTTCTCGATCCGTTATTTGCCGATCCTGAAAGCGGCGATTTCAATCTGACAGGTAATTCACCGGCAATAGATGCCGGGAACCCGAATCCCGAATATATAGATCATGATGGTACAACAGGTGATATTGGAGCATTTTATTATGATCAATCCGATAATGATGAAAACGAAATCTCAGAGCAACACACCGGACTTCTGTGGAATTACCCCAATCCCTTTAATCCGTCCACAACCATACAATTCTCAACCACCGTCCTTCGCCAAGGCTACGGTACGGCAGGCAGTGGCACAGAGAACACAGAGTTAAATATCTACAATGTGAAAGGGCAGCGCATTCGCGAATTGAAAATTGAAAATGTAAAATGTAAAATTAACTCAGTTATCTGGGATGGGAAAGATGATCAGGGTAGGGAAATGCCTAGCGGAGTTTATCTATATAATTTATCAGGTGGCACTGTAAGGGGTACTGGCAGGATGGTGATGATAAAATGAGAATTATCAGGAATGAAATTATATTTGACATAAGTGGTACGTTAAAGATAGATTGTCTTGTGATCAACGGGAAATTTATTTTTAATTAATGATTAATGAAGAATGGGGCAGGGATGGACGATATAGTGTGTAATAAAATGTTGAGTGATAGTTTAACAAGGAGTTTCGCAATGAAAAGAATTCATTGGTTTTTATTTATGATCATTTTCCTTTGTTGGGGATTATTAGAAGCAATAGAAGTAGAAGGTGTGATCGGATCGGATACAGTATGGTCACCGGGGAATAATCCTTATCAGGTTATTGATGATATTGAAGTCCCGGAAGGTATTATTTTGACAATTGAGCCCGGAGTTCGGGTGGAATTCATGGATAACTATATGCTTGATATATATGGAACTTTAATATCAGAGGGAATTGAGAGTGATTCAATATATTATACATCCGGACAATCAGAACCGGAAATTGGAGATTCCGGCACAATAGGTATAAGAGGAGAAGCTGCATCGGGCAGTATTATTTCATATTCTGTAATAGAATATGCTGTGTATAGCCTAAGATGTACATCCGGATCGACCCCCCAAATAACTCATTGCCTATTTAGGAATAATCGCACAGCATTGTATTCCTCTCTTTCACAACCGGAATTCAGCTATAATCATATCATAGATAATAATCACGGTATCACATGTAATAATTGTAATCCGGTGATTTCAAATAATATAATAGCAAATAGCCAGGACTATGGCATAAAATGTAGTAATAATTCATCTCCATTGATATGTAATAATACTTTCATCAGTAATACAACAGCAATAAAATCTATTTATAATTCCAGCCCTGTATTAGTAAATAATATAATATATTCCAGTGAAACAGGGATAAATTTATATGATTCATCAATACCTTCTTCAGTAGAATACAAC
>CAZAHZ010000536.1:0-1893 GCA_964485055.1 uncultured Candidatus Cloacimonadota bacterium | reverse complement strand
TATCTAACCCTAATCTTTAACCAAATTTCGGACGGCGAGAATTATCAGGATCATGTTAAGAGTTTTTCTGTGTTGTTTAATCACTTTTTCATTATGCTTTGCAATTGCTCTCAATGCAACTGACATCACTTCTCTGCTTGATTTATATAATATCCGCGATAACCTTAATGGTTCATATACCCAAACTGCTGATATTGACCTCTCATCTACGGATTCTTCCACCCTCTCTGCCTGGTCTGAACAAAATTATTTTGCCGGAGATTTTGTTCTCTATAATAGTTATACTTATATCTGTATTCAAAATACAACTTCCAGCCAGAATCCAAGTGATACTATCTACTGGAAACAATTATGGGAAAGCAGCAAAGGCTGGCTTCCTTTGGGCGATGGCAGCACTGCCTTCACTGGCACCTATGATGGCAATGGCTGGAAAATCACTGATTTAAATATTAATCGCCCTGACACAGATCTCATCGGACTCTTCGGTCGGATGACCGGAACTTCCAGCCATATAGCAACCCTGCAGAATATCAAAATAGAGACTATTGACATTAGCGGAAGAAGTGGTGTAGGCAGCCTGCTCGGGAAAATTGATGATAACCAGTACGTTGTTATCATGCGCTGCTATGCTGTGTCGGGCTCAGTTACCGGATTCCGTACTACCGGCGGACTCGTAGGCGCTAATAACGGTTACGCTAGAGGCAATCCGGCTACAGCCCGTTCTAAATTATTTGAGTGTTTTGCCAATATTTCCGTCTCTTACCATTATTTTTCTGATGAATCCAGAACTCCTGAAAAGTTCGGCGGACTCGTCGGCTGTAATCAGCGAGGTGAAACCTATGACAGCTATGCCCTGGGCAGTGTCACTGGCTCAGATGACACCCAAAATGCTGATAGAGTTGGCGGACTTGCCGGTTGTGTCGAACAGGGATTGATAGTTAACTGCTTTTCTGCCGGGGCTGTCTCTGGCTCAGGTAGTAATATCGGTGGACTGGTGGGGAATATTACCGGTGCTGGCACTGGTGGTGTTTCTGACTCCTATTGGGATACCACAACTTCCGGTCAATCTTCAAGTTCTGCTGGTACGGAACTCACTGAAGCACAAATGAAATCCGGCACTGCCTTTGCTAACTGGAATACTAATTTCTGGTCTTTTTCATCTGGAAATTATCCCGGCTTAAGCTGGAACCTGGCATATACTATTGATGATTCACCTACCATAACTGCCTCTCTCATTTTTCAGACTACCGGACATTACACCAATTCCGATATAGGTTCAGAAAGCCATTATCTTGCTTTTCAATCGGCTGAAAATGAAGTGTCTGAAACTTATCTTATCTTCGCCAGCTACTCCCGCGATTCCAGCTTAGAGGAACTTTCTGGTTTTGATAATCCCCAAAACCTGGGCGCTTACTGCAGATTCTGGTTCCAGAACCAAAGTGGCGAAGATGTCAACATCACCTCCCTGAATTCTTCCAGTTATTTTTATCTGCAACTGGATGAGCAGCCTCAATCTATCTGGTTCAGGTTCAATGACAGCAACTGGCAAACCGTTCCAGCATACACAAATGTCACCGATGGTGAAATCCCTGCCTATACTTATAAAATTATTATCAGTGACCTTAATCTCCCAAGCAGAGCTGGCACAAATGCTCTTGAATTTGCCACCGATAATGGCGATACTCCTCTGCCGATTACACTCAGTTCTTTTACAGCCGTATTTGATGGGGAAGTTCCTTTTCTCCAATGGGTCACTGCTTCGGAAATCAATAACGCCGGCTGGAATATATACCGCGCTAATACTCTGGATATCAACCTTGCCATGCAGGTTAATCCCGTGCTCATAGAAGGTCAGGGAACAGTTACTTCAACTTCCAGTTATGAATTTTATGA
>CAZAHZ010000535.1:0-1898 GCA_964485055.1 uncultured Candidatus Cloacimonadota bacterium | reverse complement strand
TTTATTTCGGTCTATATTCTGTATCTGGCTTTCAGAGTTTTTTCTTCTGCTTCCGGATTATATCAGATGAAATGCACTATCCCGTATTTCAGTAGTTATTTAATGCTGAATGTTGATGGACTCAGCAAATTGATTGTCCTTTTTATTGGTATATTAAGTTTCCTGTATGCTTTATATTCGTATGGATATGTAAAAGGGAAACAGAGTCTCACCAGCTACTATTCCTATTATCTGATTACCATTGGAATGGCAATGGGAACAGCTTTGGCTGAGAATCTTTTGTTTTTTGTTTTTTGCTGGGGAATACTGGGACTGACTTTATATAAACTTGTAAGAGCTAATAATGATGAGAGATCCTCTGCTGCAAAGAAGACTTTGATCTTGATCGGAGGATCTGATTCCATTCTGATTTTAGGCATTGGACTGATTTTCAAACTAACCGGAACTTATAATATATCAGCTATAAATATCAGCACGACGGGAGCATTGGCAAATGTGACATTTCTATGCTTCCTTATAGCTGCTTTAACCAAAGCAGGAGCTATGCCTTTCCACACCTGGGTTCCGGATTATGTAGAACATGCTCCGGCATCCTCTTCCGCCTTTTTACCGGCGTCTCTGGATAAACTTCTTGGTATCTATCTTCTTGCCAGGATCTGCATTCAACTTTTTAGTTTAACTGCCTGGGCAACGATGCTGTTAATGATAATAGGTTCACTAACAATTATTTGTGCCGTGATGATGGCACTGGTGCAGCATAATTATAAAAAACTGCTGGGCTATCATGCTGTGTCTCAGGTTGGTTATATGGTTACCGGATTGGCTCTGGGAACTCCGCTGGGAATTGCAGCCGGACTTTTCCACATGGTGAATAACACACTATATAAAGGTGGTCTATTTTTAACTGCCGGCAGTCTGGAGAAACAAACCGGAGAAGAAGAAATAGATAATCTGGGAGGATTATCAAAACTAATGCCTCTCACTTTTTTTGCAGCACTGATTTTTGCTGTTTCTATTTCCGGTATCCCGCCCTTAAATGGCTTCTATTCCAAATGGATGATCTACCGGGGAATTATAGAATTTGGCTCAGGACCAAATCTTGTTCATAAACTTTGGATACTCTGGCTGGGCTTAGCTGTTTTAGGCTCAGCACTTACTCTGGCAAGTTTTATCAAGCTGATTTCCGGATTATTCCTGGGCAGACTTAACCAGAAATTCGCCAAAATAAAAGAAGTGAAATTCACAATGTGGGTACCACAGTTAATACTTGCTTCTTTATGTATTTTCTTCGGTGTTTTTGCTGCCACTGCCATATTACCGGCATTATTTAATTTTGCACCTGTCACTGGGGCTCAAAATCTAAACGGGTTATGGCAATCACCACAGGTGGCTATATTGATCCTGATCTCTATTGTGCTGGGTTTAATTATATATTTAGTTGGTAATATCGGTAAACACAGGCGTGAAGACAGTTTTATAGGCGGTGAGAAAATACAGGATGAAACCAATTATTCGCCAAGTGATTTCTATAAAACCATATCAGAATTTAAGCTGACTGCTTTCTTTTATAATTCTGCCAAAAAGAAATGGTTTGATATTTACCACCTGGGTAAGAGGTTGACTCTTGGTCTTTTCAGCATTCTCAGCAATTGTCATACAGGAATTCTATCTACCTATCTGGTCTGGGTAATTGCCGGATTGGCAGTGATCCTGCTGATCCTCATATAAAGGATTTAATTATGGAAATATATCTAATAATTATGTTAATTCTGATGATCTGCGGCTCTCTGTTTTCGCTGCATGCCAGAGACCTGCTCTCTGCTGTTATTTCCTATGGCATTGTCGGATTTGGATTAGTGATCTCCTTTCTGGTTCTCCAGGCTCCTGATCTTGCCATT
>CAZAHZ010000534.1:0-1899 GCA_964485055.1 uncultured Candidatus Cloacimonadota bacterium | reverse complement strand
CAGTCAATTGACGATGTAATTCAGGGAATTCCTTTTTGCTTGTATTGAATAAAATATCAAGGTCAACAACAAAATATCCATGGATAACAATATTTCTGATAGCCGTTAGTTTATGCCAGGGAATTTCCTTTGTATTGTTTTTAATATCCTCAGATAATTTAGAGGCAGCCTCACCAATAATCTCATATTTTCGTTCTACTGCACTAGTCAATAAGTCATTCAATTTAAAGGTCTCGCTATCTGTATCTCCAATATACTCCCGGATTTTCTCAATTGCCAGAACAATATCTTCAATTAGAAGTCTATCTCCTCGCTTCTTCATATAGTACCTCTATCTCATTTTCAATAGCTTTTTTAAAGGGATCTCGCAAGTGATTGGCAGGCACCGCATCTATATTTTTCTTAAAATAATGTTGTAATTGCTCGATAATATCATAAAATTCAAAATAAGTTATTCCAGGTTTCAATTTGTAGAGAAGATCTATATCGCTATCTGCATCTTCCTCACCCCTTGCCAGGGAGCCAAATAACGCCAGATACGTGATGCCAGACCTGATACAAAGCCTTTTTAACTCAGTATCTTTACGATATCTTGCCACACATTCTGTCATACTGCTCTCCTGAATTTTCTACCTTGTCAAAAGTTATAATTATAAGCTTCTTTGTAAAGCATTAATAATAAATCCCATTATCCCTGATCCAATTAATGATAAGTCGTCCAGAACTCTCCTCCAGAGTTCCTCCCCGCCACCTGCGGCTCTGTGGTAAAAATTATTACATTACATTCTTCCGGGTGTTCAGTGTGTTCAGTGGTTAATAATCTTATATTAACCCTTTAATTCCTTTGTCTGGGTTATTAATGGCAAAACCTTCGACTCATCCATAGTAAACATATCTTCATAATCACTTTGCTGGCGATATATAAACAGATTATTAAATAATCTACCTGAGCTTTTAGGCAATATTTCTGTTTTAATAAAGTGCAGATTGAACAGCCCGATTACTCCACTATGCTTTGTGCTTGATAGATCATTAGCCAATAACAATGCACTCACAGCATAAAAACAGGCATAATATAGACGATTAATGCAAGTATTCCAATGATCAATTTCAGCCATTTTCTCTGCTTCCAGAATTGTTTCTTTAGCTCTTTCAAGCCTGTATCTGATCAAATCATTGCTGCTCATATAGACTTACCTTCACGAAGTACATTCTGGTAGAATGGCGTTTCTTCTAACTCTTTCCACTCAGCTATATTATGTATAATTGGACTAAATACCTGATCTATCTCGAGTTCAAGGTCATATAACCTGTCTATCAATGCTGTCCTTTCATCATCATTAATACTATCTTCCAGCAAAATCAATAAATCCCAATCTGAATATTTAGAATTTTCTCCTCGGATCCTGGAGCCATATAATATCACTTGTGCCGAAGGATAAATACTACATATCTCTGTCTTTATTATTTTTAAAACATATTCTTTATCCATTCCATCTCCTCACTATTTCAAATAATCACTAACATTTCCAGCCACCATATAACTTAATTCCGATATTTAATTTACTAACATTATCCTGCAAGAAAAAAAATTTGCTGACCAATTATTGCTTTCCTCATATCATTTCCACACCTAACTAAGCTATCGAATTAAGACGGTATTTCTCCCGATCTATCGGAAACTTGAGAACGATCAGTTCAACGCAAATACTAATCTAAAATAATCTGCACCACCCAGACAAAATCGTAAGGAGAAAAGTGTTTTTAGCCGCGAACAAACCAAACAAACGCGAACAAAAGAAGATAATAATTTAAAATAGATAATGATTGCTGGTTTGCATCTGAAATCGTGGGGCGAAAAGTGAATATTTTTAGCACCGAACAATACTAACAAAACGA
>CAZAHZ010000533.1:0-1901 GCA_964485055.1 uncultured Candidatus Cloacimonadota bacterium | reverse complement strand
ATCCCAATAAACTAATCCCCAAAAATGGTATTTACCTCAGCAAGGTATTTTTTCCCAAAAGAACCTGCTGGGGTGTTACCAATATCGGCTTTCGTCCCACTGTGATAGATAAAAGCGATTTAACTGTCGAAACTCATATCCTTGATTTCAATGAAGAAATTTATGGACAAAATATCACCATCACCTTCGAATCAAGACTGCGCGATGAATATAAACTGCATGACCGGAAGGAACTGGTTGAATATATTAACCAGGACATTAAAATTGTGCGAAATATAATAGCGGAAAAGGAATTGCCATAATGTATTTCTGTAATGAATGTGGTGCTGAAACCAACAGATGGTCGGGAAAATGCCCTCATTGCGGTGCCTGGAATTCACTGCGTGAATCGGAAATTGTCATTGGGAAAAAGCATACTAAATCTAAATCTCCCAAGACCGTTGATGCAATTCCTCTCGACCAGATAAAACTGGAGAAACAATTCCGGCTGCAAACCTCTATTTCCGAACTCGATGGTGTACTCGGTGGCGGGATTGTCCCTGGTATGGTGGTTCTCATCGGAGGAGAACCCGGTATCGGCAAATCCACCCTGATGCTGCAGGTGGCTCATCAATTAGCCCGGCAATCGCTGCCTGTACTTTATGTCTCTGGTGAAGAAAGCCCCAAACAGATCAAGTACCGTGCTGTCAGGTTGAATTGCTCTTCAGAAAATCTTTTCCTGCTTTGCACTACCCGGATTGATGATGTCACCCGCTATCTTGAACAAAAACTCCCGGCACTCGTTATCATAGACAGCATCCAGTCCGTTTATACTGACGACATAGAAAATGTCCCCGGCAGCATCAGCCAGTTACGTGCTGTCACCACGCTCCTGGTGAGCCTGGCAAAACGTACCGGTGTACCCATATTCCTTATTGGTCATGTCACCAAAGATGGTGCCGTTGCCGGTCCCAAGCTCATTGAACATGCCGTAGATACAGTTTTGTATTTTGAAGGTGAACAACGTAATCAACTTAAAATACTGCGAGCCAGTAAGAACCGCTTTGGTTCGACAAATGAAATCGGTATTTTCGATATGCAGGCAGACGGGCTGCATGAAGTCGCTGACCTTTCCCAGGTATTTATTGACCGTAATGATAATTCTCCCGGCTCTGCCATCGGCTGCATAATGGAAGGCTCTCGCGTCTTTGCCACTGAAGTGCAGGCTCTTTTCTCAAATACATATTACGGAAATCCCCAAAGGGTCGCTATCGGCTTCGATCAGAAAAAGCTTGCTATCTACCTGGCGATAATTGAAAAAAATATTAGCCTTAATCTCCGCCAAAGCGATGTTTTCATCAAACTCGCCGGCGGCATCAAAACCATGGAACCTTCTCTCGATCTGGCTGTGATCGGAGCTATTATTTCCGGTATGAAAGATGTTTCTTTGCCCCCTGATACACTCCTTATCGGTGAAGTCGGGCTTAATGGTGAAGTTAGACCAGTTTACCAGAGTGCCAAAATGGTCGCTGAAGCGGTCAGACTGGGTTATAAAAAAATCGTCGTCTCCCGCCGTGATAAACAGATCCGTAAAACTGACAGTATTATCAAGATCAGGCAGATCAGCGAACTTATGCAGTTATTCAACTGAGCTGGTATCCTCCTCTTTGCCCTTCTCTTTGATCTCTTTACGGTATTCGAAATAGGAATAAGCCAGCGGATAGACGATCATTAATCCCAGCATCAGATAAAATAATATACTGCTTATTCCCAGTAGCTTGCCCGTTACTCCTATCAATACAAAGAATATTCCGCCAATCACAAATGCCAGACCTCCCACACGATGTGTTTTCCGCCAGACCCGTTCCGATGACAATGTCCACGGAGTTCTGATCCCGATAAAAAAACTTGATGGCAGCTTG
>CAZAHZ010000532.1:0-1905 GCA_964485055.1 uncultured Candidatus Cloacimonadota bacterium | reverse complement strand
TGTGCAAATTCAAGTGGAATTACTTATGCGGAGCTGTACGGATAGTCATTATAAAAAAAGAAAAAAATATTAACTTGACTCTTGATTTAGCAATAATATCCAAGAAATAAAAAAAATTGAGAGAAAAATATGTCTATTGTGTATTTTAGTAAGAGAATTGATGCGGAAATTGTCTGGAAGATATATTCCAGAATATCAGAAACTGTAACGGGTAAAATTGGCATTAAACTACATTTTGGAGAGCCGGGAAACCGGAATTATCTCAATCCTGATCTGTTGAAAATACTTGCCAGGCAAATCAATCCTGTTCTGGTGGAAACCAATGTTCTTTATCTGGGACCGCGGCGTGAAACGAGTTCGCATCTTCAAGTGGCAAAAGAGCACGGCTTTGATTTTGCTCCGGTGCATATTATGGACGCCGAGGGAGAATTCAGCCTGCCTTTTACCGGAGGAAAACATTTCCAGGAAGTAAGATTACCCAGGGGAATAGAATTATATGACAGCTTTATAATTTATTCTCATTTTAAGGGGCACATGCTTTCAGGCTTTGGCGGGGCTATCAAGAATGTGGGTATGGGTATGGCAAGCATTCCCGGAAAAATGGCACAACACTCCTCAACAATCCCTACAACAAAACCAAAGCTTTGCATTAATTGCGGTTTGTGTCAAGAAGAATGCCCCGGACAGGCTATCTCTCTGGAACCTTTGAAAATTGATCCTGAATTGTGTATCGGGTGCGGTAAATGTATCGGTGTCTGCCCTCAAAAAGTTTTCTCGATTAACTGGGGCAGCACAACTGCTATGATATTTCAGGAACGGCTGGTAGAATATGCGAAAATGATCTCGCAGGGAAGAAATATGGTTTATATTAATGTGATCGGCAATGTTTCCAGTCTTTGTGATTGCGATATGGGTGCTCCGGCTCCTTTTGTTAACGATATCGGAATAGTTGCCTCTACTGATATGGTAGCAATTGACAAGGCTTCTCTTGACCTGGTCAATGCCCGTAGCGGTAAGAAAGATGCTTTTGCCCGGCATTCCAGGATCAGCGGAAATCATCAACTGGAATATGCATCTGAGATAGGTTTAGGTTCTTTGAATTACCAGTTAATAGACATTTCAGAAAATGAATTTGATTCAGAAACTTGACGGTTTTTTTATCTAATAGAATGATGTCTCCATACAGGAGGGAAAACCAAAGATGAAGAATGCTATAAATAAGGGATTATCGCAAAAACAGGAAAAGAAGAAAAAAGCCTTACTGGAAGCTGCTATAAAAGTTTTTTCTGAAAAAGGATTTCATGCATCCAGAGTATCTGAAATTGCTCAGGAAGCTGGTGTCGCTGATGGGACAACTTACCTATATTTTAAAAATAAGGATGATCTGCTGATCAAATCAGTGGAAGACCTTTTTGAAAGCAAATTATTAGAAATGGAAAAAAGGATAGCTCTTGAGAATTCCGGTTTTGAAAAATTGTTCCGGTTTGCGGAAGAGCATATTACTATTTTTACAGAAGACCCCAAGGTTGTCCGCTTTCTGGCAGTAGAACTTCGCCAGAGCAAGGAATTTTACCGGAAATATCCGGATTTCAAACCATTAAGACACTATTTACAATTCCTGCAGGATATTTGTAATGAGGCTATTGAAGAAGGCTCGATTAGAAATATTGACCCTGTTTCTTTGAGTTATATTATCTTTGGCACTGTTAATTTCGTTATTACGGAATGGGCAGTTCAGGATCAGGCATTTTCTTTGCAGGAAATGAAAGCTCATATAATTGATATACTCAGGTATGGTCTCAAAAAAAGAGATAATATTTCCGATTAATTTTTTATCAGACATATCCCCTTTTTATATCAGCCAGATATAGATATTGTTATATTACACAGATAGTTATGTTACCA
>CAZAHZ010000531.1:0-1908 GCA_964485055.1 uncultured Candidatus Cloacimonadota bacterium | reverse complement strand
CGGAGAGGTGGCTCTAAAACTGCGGACTAATGGCTCTATCTTGTCGGATTATTCATTCCATCTCTCAGAAGTATTCGATGTCATGCCTTTTGTCCATAATCACATGTAAGTTTCTCTTTAAATTAAATAATCCCTATGCACTAATGTGATTGCTGACATAATCCAGAAAATCAATTCATGAAATAAATGCAAGTAATTGCTTTAACTTCGTACTTGTTGTCGTTTGTACGGAAGTTGTACTGGAATTTAATATTACTCCAGTAATAGTTTTATCAGTTTTAACTAAGTAATCTCTTTTCCCTAATTAAAAGGATTAGGATAATTTTGCATAAGAATTGTCTCTTCTGGTACAGAATAAAAAGGTATTGTTAATGATATTGGTCCAAAAATTTTACATTCATTGCTATATGATACTGATTCTAACCAGTAAAAATATGTAAAACCTTCCTCAATTTCATATTCATCACAAAACTCATATTCTGTAACTTGAGTAGTAGTTCCTGCACCTGGAATTAATTCAGCATTAATTTGCAGAGCATTCATCATATCATTATCTTCACTGCGAAACACGTTCCAGCCAGCATTATTTATCTCACTTTGAGTGACCCATTGCAGAAGTGGATGACCACCGATATAAGCTACTGTAAAACTGCTCAGAATAACAGGTAAGAAAGGATAGCTAAAACCTAATTCAAATATTGCTGTACTGTCCGTTAGAGTTGTAACAGCCAGAGGAAGTGTAACTAAACCGGTTTCAGGAACATTCCATTGAGCATCTTGTACTGCTGTCCAGGATACGTCGGAACCATCAAATTTTGCTAAATATAAATAATGGTTAGATGTAGGAGCAATGTAGGGTAAGGAAAACTGGAAAACGTCTCCAATTTGTAGATTACCTGTAATATTGATTAAATAGCCGTAACTAGCATAAATTCCAGGATGTTGAACTTCATCATAAACCTGAAAACATATCTCATATCCAGGACCAGGTCCATCATCAGGAGGAATTACGATTACATTACCTTCAATTTCTCCAATATCTGGAATTGTAATTGGTATGATTGGAAAAATGGTTTCCACATCATTTGCTGTTCCACCGCCTGAGCCATCAGGATCTCTTGAAATACTTCTCGTATTAATTTCAGTTCCAGAGATTTTGCTGGCAGCAGGATCTACAAGCTGTAAATTCACTGCTAAATCCTGATTTATTTCATCATTGGTGATCGAAGTAATACTGTATTCCTCAGTTTTAGCTCTCTGAGGAAATTCCCAGATAAGCTGGTAATGATTACTTTCGTCATTTGCCATTAGCTTTGTATACCAAACGTATTCCTCCGTTATAGGATCAATAAGTTTGATATTAATGTAGTCAGATAAGTTAATATAACCTAAAAATATAGCATTTTCATCATATCTTGCTTGAGGGCTTAAATTAAATAGGTGAGGGAATGCCAACTTGTTATTGAATGCAAATTTCCCGTTTCCAGCAGTTGTCCCAATATTACTAAGGTTCGATTGAGTTCGTAATTCCATCCACATGAATTTAGTATCTTGATAATTAATATTGTTTGTTTGCAGATCACCAACTATCATTTCGTATCTGAAAATATTAGTTCCGCCAATATTAGATAGTTCACCTTCATCGTTTTTCCCATCCCATAGAAAATTATATAAGCCTGCTGACAGATATTCATTCACTAAACTCCTAACATGTTGATTTTTAAGATCGTAGATGTCAATTTTGACACCAGATGCTTCAGCCAAAGCGAAGGGGATAATTGTTTGAGGTCGTATCCACATAAATTCATTTAAAAAAAAGCCATTATTGACTCTTACGATCAATCCCGAGCCCGATGAATATTCCGGAGCAAATTGAACCGTCAGTCCGGCTAAATGATACCGATATTC
>CAZAHZ010000530.1:0-1909 GCA_964485055.1 uncultured Candidatus Cloacimonadota bacterium | reverse complement strand
AAAAAGGCAAAGGATAAACTTAAAACAATACTTTATGAATTTATCAAAGATAGGTTAATTTCTAAACCAGAATATGAGCAATTCATGGAATTTATTTCTAAATTCGGATTATTGGATGAAGCTAATAACAAACATGGAAAAAGATATGTTACAAGATTGAAGAAAGCATTTCCGCTGATTAATCCTATATATGAGAAATATAGAAACAAAACTTTAAAAGCTAGATATATAGATTTTAACCAAGGCATTGATGCTCGAAAATTAACAGAGAGTAAAATGAAAAGGCTATCTGAATTAAATATAAGACCAATGAGGATAGCTTTTGATGATATCAAGTTCAAAGTTATCTACATTAGTAAAATAAGATTAGCTGCTAAGTTCGGGATTAATAATTTGTCTAATTATGTGTTATACAATTATATAGATACTCCAGCAGAGCTTTATGAAAGGTTAAAAATTAATATAGAATTGAATGAAGAGTTAGGGATCAGTCTTTTTTCTTTTCCTATGAAATATATACCAATTACTGATAAGAATCGTAATCATATTGGAGAGCATTGGAATAGAAAATATCTAAGGACAATTCAAGTAATTCTGAATGTAACCAATGGAGCCGTAATGCCAAGAAAAGGATTTTTTGAAAAAGCATTTGGTAAAAACTTAGAAGAATTCAATGAACTTCTGTTAATGCCAGAAGACTATATATACTATAGATTTTATGCTGAAGAAAAAGGATTTATTAAAAAGTGGAAAACTTTGTTGAATAAACTTACAGATTCACAATTAGATGAAGCGAAGCTAATCATCTATATGAACTCATTCCATAATCTTCCCGAATTGTTCATTGATGATTCTGTACTCAAGTTTTTGAGTCATTACCAAAAAAGAATTGAAGTATCAGATTATAGGTCATGGAAAAAGAAAAGAAACCTTTCAAAAAAAGAATGAAATGGTCAGAGAATGAATTAATTCTGGCAATTAGATTATATTGCCAGCTACCGTTTGGTCAATTGAGTAGTCAAAATAAGAAAATTATTCGATTAGCTAATGTATTAGGCAGAACATCCAGTTCGGTGTCTATGAAGTTATGTAATTTTGCCAGTTTAGATCCCGATATTGTCAATAGTGGCAGAAAGGGATTACAGAATGCTTCTAATCTTGATAGAAAGATATGGTGTGAATTTCATCAGGATTGGGAAGGTTTATTCTTGAAGAGTGAAGAAATATTAAAACAATATAATTTAGAGATTGAAGATGAAGAAGATGATTATTCCGCGGGAAATCGTGATGTTACTACTACTGCTAGAATTGGGCAGGATTTTTTCCGTAAAATGATTTTGGTTAACTATGGTAAATGTGCTGTTTGTGGTATTGAACATAATTCTTTATTGATAGCCAGTCACATTTTACCGTGGGCGAATTATCCTAAAGACAGGTTAAATCCGAGAAATGGATTATGTTTGTGTGCTTTACATGATAAGGCTTTTGACCGCAATTTATTGCATATTGGAGGGGATTATCAGATCAGGATTGCTGAAGAAATGATGCAATATAAAAATAAAGACTGGTTTGCTGAATATTTTGGACGATATAATGCCAGGTTGATCAATTTACCAGAGAAGTTTTTCCCAAACCGGGAGTTCTTAGGGGAGCGACTGAACGACGGGGCGACTGTGCGAGTGAGGGAAGGGATTTTAAAACCAGAGGGTTAGAAGGTTGGAAAGTTTGAAGGTTGGAGAGTTGGAAAGTTTGAGGGATAGACGGATAGACTGCTTGAAAACATGACTACTTGACGGGAGACAGGCGGTTAGTGGTTAATGGTTAGTGGTTAATGGTTAGTGGTTAATAGTGAGAAGTGGTGCGCCAAGAAGCGTTGATAGGTTAGTTGGTGAAAGTCCAATCCGGCTAA
>CAZAHZ010000529.1:0-1912 GCA_964485055.1 uncultured Candidatus Cloacimonadota bacterium | reverse complement strand
TCTCACTGTATATTCTAATGCTTCCCCATCTGTAATTTCTGACATTAGGATAACGAGTAAATAAAATACTATCTGCTTCCGTACCAATAGCAATTATCGAACCATAAACGGTTATTACTTTAGCTTCTGCTTCTCCTCCAGAAGAGCTAAAATTATAATAATCATCAGTATAAGCGGCTGTAATATAGATTTCTGTTCCAGGTGATATTGTTAATGTAACATCTTCAATTACCATTAGATTATGTGTCACATACCAGGGATTGCCCTCAGGTCCTATTGACGTGTCTTCATCTATTATACCATATATCTCTGTTCCTGATAATATTGCTACAGGTAATAAAAATAATAATATCAATATGGAATTTCTCATTTTTTACTCCTGTTAATAATATATCAAGGAGACGTGAAAAGTCAACTGATTTATCACGTCTCCTTATGTGTGAATCCTATTTCAGGTATAACATCTTGGCAGATATCCTGTCTTTGCCTGCTTTAATTCGATAAAGGTAAACACCTGAAGCCACCTGCCTGCCACTTCTGTTTACTCCTGACCAGACTACTTCCTGTTTTCCACGTTCAATATCTTCCAGTTCGCATTCCCAGACCTTTTGTCCCTTGATATTATAAATGGAAACTGTTGCATTTTTGACAGGACTGCTTAATTCAAAGCAGATCTTCGTTTCAGGATTAAAGGGATTGGGATAGTTGAACACTTTCGATATGACCGGCTGAACGTTGTTTTCTTCATCACCGGTATCCATGCAGTGAAGAAGGTATTCGCAATATTCATCAATGTTGGCGGTTCTGATCTTACATTCATCAAAGGTTCCACGGTCATCATTTTCCATAAGCATCATATAGCTGCATCCCTGCATAATAGAAGCCTGTAATGAATCGTCATAAGAGGGAGAATACTCGATTATCTCCTGGAAACCATCTATCGCTTCCGAATATTCGGCATCGTTGAGAAATGAATTTGCAAACAAAACCTTATCCTGCCAGTAAAGTAATGTATCAGAAATCGTATATGGTAGATAAAGGTCAGAGAATTGACGGTATCCGCTTAAGTCTGAATTCGCCCTTTTCTCGGCAAAATAAAGATAGATCAAAGCATTGTACGCTTCCTGCGCATAAGGGTATTCTGCCAGAAAATCTGTCAATTCAGCTATAGCCGTCTCGTAATCCTTATTCTCAAAAGCTGTCATACCATCATTGAACGAAGTGCCGCTTCGGTCTTCAGTAAAATCAAAATAACGAAATTCAGGATAAAATCTGGTCGTATCACTATAATCTATCGTATTATCATAAACTTCTATTGAATCTTGAGGAATATCAAATGAAGCCAGAAGATAGATATCATGATACTGATAATTTTTCCAGATATTAATACCAGGAGATAATTGATAAGTAATATAACTGGCATCACTTATTGTATTTCCCCCGTTTCGTAATCTATCAAGATTAGTAGATGTCGCATAAATCTCAATGCCAATATTATTTTCTATTTCATTTTCACGAAAATTATCTTCTTCAATTACTGATGACACTGCCACAACACCATGCCCCAGATTATCTTTAACCTCATTGTTATTGATGTCAAATTGGTTCAAGAAGCAGTAAATTCCATTAGTTTCATTATTTTGAATAACATTATTAACTATAGTTGATGTCGTATCGCTTGCTGAACTCAAGTAAACAGGCTTAGAATTATACTGGAAGTAATTAGTATCTTCTTGATTCTGACCACCCATATTGCATAAAGATTGATTAGTAAAAACACCATATTCATTATCGTAAAAACAGCATCCTTTGATAGTAGTCTCAGATTTATCTCCTACTGCCATTATACCAAAGTTGTGTCCTTGTGAAGCTGTATGACCCTCTAATTTACCAAAATCGCTATTGTTTACTT
>CAZAHZ010000528.1:0-1920 GCA_964485055.1 uncultured Candidatus Cloacimonadota bacterium | reverse complement strand
CTTACTGGCTCGCTGACTTTTACGCCTGTAGTATCTCCTGAGTCTGTCCCAGAGATAGTTCTCAAGCTTGAATCGCCCTCCATTGGAATTTTCGATGGCACTGAAAAATGGTACAAAGCTGGTACTCTAAACTGGTACATACAAAATGGCATCCAGTAAGAAGAAATTGGAGTACCTATGAAAAGAGTTATTGTGTACCAAACCGTAAAGACATTGAGTAATAATGGACGAAGTCAAAGATTTATTGCATCGTAACTGAATATGTCCAAAACTACGGAGAGAGGCAAAGATTTTAACGCAAAAGGGGCAAAGTACGCAGAGAATATTTCATTACTATTCACTTCTCACTTTCTCATCTTCTCAATATTTTCTCCCCAATTTTCAATTTTCAATTTTCAAATTCCCATTATCCGGATAAGCGAAACCATATTCTTTCTCATATTCACGCAATTCTCCGATACTTGCCACTCGCTCTTTCAAGTTTTCCATTACTGAATTATTCAACTTCTTCAAATCCCTCTTCACTTCCAGGAAAATTGCTTTCTTGCTTATCTCATTTAATATCACCACATCTATTTCCACTGCACCTTTCCTGTCCCAGTAACCGCCTATTCTGGTAAATTCCCAATTCAAAGGATTATTTTCTATAATATACCTTATCACAAGTTCCTCAAGCTTCCTGCCACAATACTGTGGAAGCTGCTCAAGGATTGTGCGGATAGCCAGATCCCGCTGTCCTATCTCCCTCAAATACCTTTTCGGCTCAATAAACCTGAACCAGAAAGAATAAAAATTATCACTAAGATAATACCTGCCCTTCCTTGACCTTGACATATCTTTCACAGTAACTGGCACAAGACGCCTGATTAAATGATAATTATCCTCAAGCTTTCTTAAATATGGACTTACATCCTGCATCCCGGAATATTGCTGAATCTCACCAAATACCCTTCTTCCTCTGGCAATAGCTGATAAAATCGAATAATAGCTCACATACTCTTTACCGAATTCCTCTTTTAAGATATTTTCTCCTTCATCCCAGACCCACTCTTTTTCCATTAGTATTTTCTCAAACCGCTCTTCAAAAGTCTTCCCCGGATAAAACGCCATCTCTTCCATATACTTAGGCACTCCGTTAAATACTGAAAATAATGACAATCTCTCCCGCGGTGAACTAATTCCATGATCTCCCGCATATTCCCACTGTGCCTTGATTGATAAATATGAAAGGTCTATTATCTCCGCTACCCTGCCAAATAATGGTTCTTTGCTACCCTTAAATATACGATCCATAAGAGAATGAGATGAGCCACTGAATATCAAAAGCATAAAAGATTCATGACGCTTCAGGTCATAATATTTCTGAAATACCGAATAAACATATTCACTGCTCAAAAAGAAATTCTGGAACTCATCAAAGATAACCGTTATCTCTTCACTCCGACTGTACTCATACAGAAATTCCAGTAAATCCTCTATCCGCTTTAATTCCCCAAATAAAACATTACCAAGTTGACGACGAATCTCTTCCGACCAGTCCCTTAATAAATCCTTTATTTTCTTCCGGGTAACAAAGAAATACAGGTATTTATGGTTTATAACACTCTCCATAGCCAGACGTGTTTTGCCTATTCTCCTTCTTCCGCTGATAACTACTATCTGAGTCCCCTCACTCTTCACCCGCTTCCTGCAAATCGAAATCCGCTCCAATTCCCGCTTTCTGCCATAAAACTTCATAACCTAATCTCCATTAGGATAACCTGCGTTAGGTTAACTTAACTGTCAAGTTTATCTGACCTGGTAATTAATAAATAACCCTCAACTATTTAGCAATATTCCAGCCAAAACCTTGAGGATGGTCTTGTACCTCCGCAATGGTTGACATGATAATATTAATCTTCAAGAAATCACTCTCTCAAA
>CAZAHZ010000527.1:0-1927 GCA_964485055.1 uncultured Candidatus Cloacimonadota bacterium | reverse complement strand
CCTGCAAACGGTAATAATAAACCCCACTGGCTACCTGTTTACCTGAATTACCTGTTCCGTCCCAGATTATGGAATATTCGCCGGGATATTTATATTCATTAATCAGAGTTTTCACTAACTGCCCTTTTACGTTAAATATTTTGAGTGAAGTTTCACCACTTTTAAGTAATGCATAGTTGATTTTTGTTGCTGGATTAAATGGATTAGGAAAATTCTGTGATAACAAAATATTTTCATAAGATAAATTTTGAATAATAGTTTCACCTGAATTAGTGTAATCCTCATTTTTCATTAAATATATATCTAAATTATCATTGTCAATTCTGCCCGTTAATAATAAATAAAATATATTCTGAGATAACTTTAATTTCTCAGGTCCACCATAATCAATTACATATATAATTTCTCCAGACCAAATTCCAGTACTATCTTGTGAATAAAATACAACATTATTAAAATCTCCTTCCTTTTCTAAGTCCAATAAATAAATGTTATCTCCAATTATTTCAATCATTTGACAATTGGGATCTTCAACAATTAATAACGGCTCTATCCAACTTTCTCCATCATAATATGTGTATTGAGTACCATCGGTATTATAGGGATATGGAGCAACAGTGCATCTTGTAACAATATGCGGTTTATCGTCATTGTCCAGTGCTATACCCTTCCCACTACCATCAAATTCATTCGGAATAAACATAATCTCACTCCAGGTATCTTCGGCTTTATTATAATTTCCATAAATTGTTTGACTGGTTTCTTCATTATTATCAACATAGTTTCCGGTAAGATGCAGGTTGTCACTACTATCAACAACCATATCAACAAAGCCGATTTCCACATTTTCAGGATTGGGATATGGATATAAAACATCACTCCATTCACCATTCTCAAGATAACAGTACCTGAATGAAAACCAGTAAAAAAAAGCATAAACGCGGTCTTCACTATCTATAACTACTTTTTGTGGAGCATTTGCTCCCGGATAACCTTCCGATAAATTAATTGGATCACTCCAGCTCTCACCATTAAACTTCTGAAATTGAACTGATGTCTCTGTCCAGTTACCGGTATCTAAGCTATAAATCAGATACAAATTATTTTGAGAATCAGATGCTATCTTAGGATGAAAACAGGCATTTTCAGTATTTTGAGAAATATTCTGAGGTTCACTCCAGGTTTCTCCGCAATCTTCCGATTTAGAGTAATATACAATCCGATACCAGGTCTCAATAATATGAGACCAGACACAATGCAAATCGCCATTGTTATCAACTGCAATGTCTGAAAGATAATCAGATCCCGGCATATTTGAAATATTAATTGGATCGCTCCATTCCTGAGCAGAAAGCAGGGAACTTATTATAAAGATAAAAATTACTAATACTATTCTCATCATACTGCCTCCATTTTGATTTATTTTACCTTTGTCAGCGATTTTGTCTTTACACGGTTGCCTACCTGCAAACGGTAATAATAAACTCCACTGGTTACAGGTTTACCGGAATTATCTGTGCCATCCCAGATTATGGAATATTCGCCAGGATATTTATATTCATTAACCAGAGTTTTCACTAACTGCCCTTTTACATTAAATATTTTGAGTGAAGTTTCACCACTTTTGAGTAAGGCATAGTTTATTTTAGTCTCCGGATTAAAGGGATTCGGGTAATTACTTATTTTACATTTTACATTTTCAATTTTACATTCTTCCTGTGCATTGCTTCCCTGAAGTCCATAAATTGTCGCTGTATTAGCAAGAGGACCATTATCTTCTCCATCGTTGAAAAGAATCTCATCCTCTCCATCTCCATTGATATCTCCTATATTGCAGAAAGAAGAAAGCTGATAATAATAAACACTTATATGCGGAGCAGGATAGATATACATGCTGTCTATCACAACAGAATCCAATACCGTAACA
>CAZAHZ010000526.1:0-1935 GCA_964485055.1 uncultured Candidatus Cloacimonadota bacterium | reverse complement strand
TTGTATATCCCTTTCAGGGAAAAAAAGTCAATTCACTAAAAATTGACAAATCTATTGAAAATGTGCACCAAAATTCATCCTAAATTTTTCTTATCCTTATTTTTCAATAAGTCAAGTTTAACAGTCTCCTTTTCTTCTAATAGAGTTATAGTATAAAAGCATATTTATTTAATAAAAAAGTATTTTTATTGACGGGATTTAAGTAATTAGTTGTCTATGATAATAAAATCAAGGAGGAAGCTATGCAGAAAGGATTTATGTTAATGATCATGGCGATCATTGTACACGTCACACTTTTAGCAGTGGAATTTGATTTGAACAGATATCAGACGCCATCGAACATGATGCGTGGACTTGAAGTAGGATTCGGCAATCTGGGAAATACACAAAAACTTGATGATATAACGAAATCAAATCTGGACACATCAATCTGGGGTGAATATTTTGAAAACCGTTTCAGTCGTAAGGAATATCTCAACTGGTCATTAAAATTGTCAAACAGATATTATCAGAATTCAACTACTAGAGATGACAGTACGGAATACGAAAGAGATACACAAAGTTATAGACCCTTAGTAGAAATCTACGGAGACTACCGGCGATATCTGACTGGTTCGCTTTTTTTTAATGTAGAAGCAGGCGGTGGAATTAATGGAACTTATACAAAAACTGAAGCGGAGCAAATTACATATAAATATGAAACGGATTCTGACCTTATAAGAACTGGTTTATCAGGCAGTCTTGGAGCAGGATATGGCAGGATCGAAGATGTGACACGGGCAAGGCAGGCATTATATATCCTTGATGAACTAAAAGAAGCTGGACTTTTGAAGCGGATTGTGCAAGAAGAAGACGTACGCAGCCTAGCAGATTTGCTTATTTCGCTGAATTATCTGCGACTATTTGATAGTCGTCTTGTCGAACAGGAAAGGTTAAGGCAGATAATAAACCATCTGAAAGGGAAAGGTCTGATTGAAGAAGCAGAGGTGGAAAGTTTTGTTATAATCTATGACTTATATAAAAATGGAGCTCTTTTCATACGAAAAAGCGGTTGGGAAATCTATCCTTTGGCAGGTTTTCATTATGAAAATAGCGATTTGGAAAGGAGTAGTAACACAGTGGCTACAGATACCACAAATAGTTATAAGAATATGGATTTTGAGGATAATTATAATATTGAAGAACACTTTAGTTATTTGAAGATAAATTACAGCCATATCCTGAATAGAGACTGGCAGTTGAATTTTAGCAGCAATGTCGGCTATTTATGGAAAACCAGGGATGACGAAGATATTAATGTCCATGAAGAAAACAGTGTATATGACACAACAATTACGAAATATAATTATGATATCGAGGGGCTTGACTATTCAATTGCTTTTCAACTGGACTGGTATCCTGATACAAGAACCATGATGTGGTCACATGTAAGTTTTGAATACAGTTCGTTAGAAGGTGATGGGATAAAACGGACATATTATGATGAAGCTGATCTGGAATTGAAGATGAAGCAAGAAGTGCAAAGCTTTTATTTTTCAACTGGAATATCTTACTATTTCTCACCGCAATTATCAGCAGTATTAATGTTTTCAGTTCAAAATTACAGAAGACTCTACGAAAATATATCTCCATCGTATTATTACGATGACGATTTCAGGGCTGCCTACAGGTTAACGATCAACTATTCGATCTTTTAAGCGTTATTTAAGTTCTCTGGCAGCAGGTAATTGCTGGATGGGGAAAGCTGAGATAATACTGCAGAATGAGGGCAGCTTCGGCAGAAAACTGCCCTTGCAGTGTTTCCGTATCTCAAAAAAAAACTGCAGATTAAGGGTGATACATTCCCTGATGCTCTCGGATTATTCAGAATTGCATACTTGATTTGAATGCTCTTTTTTTTTTAATATTCTTCTTGCCTGATTACCTCTTTGTTAG
>CAZAHZ010000525.1:0-1940 GCA_964485055.1 uncultured Candidatus Cloacimonadota bacterium | reverse complement strand
CACATTAAGACGCTAAGGAAATCGTGATTCGGAACTCGGGATTCGTGATTGGGAAATGAACATTGAATGTAATGTAATCCAGACCAGGATGGTCATGGGTACGCAAGTCACCAGTCATCACCAGTCACTATTCATCTACGAAGCTGTTTCGCTTGACTAATTTGGGGGATTGGTTGGTGTGGATGTGGAGGTAGCTTGATATGGAGAAATTGTTTGTGGAAATTGATGCTCATCCGGTGGGTGTGGTGGAATATAGAGAAGGCTATGAGATAAAGGCGATATGTGAGGAACTGGGGATTGATTATTCCTGTTATATGATCGCTAAATTGAATAATGAGTTTTTATCTACTGAAAACGTGCCGGGCGGAGGAGTGCTAAATCTTATATCAATTGCTTCTACGGAAGGGAATAATATCAGGATGAATACAACTCTATTTGTGATGTTGAAGGCATTTCATAATTGTTTTAACGGGCAGTATAAGGTAATAGTGGAGCATTCAATCGGGGATGGGGTATATTGTGAAGTGTTCGGCGAGAAAACATTTACAAATAATGATCTGCAAGCCATGCAGTCGGAAATGGAACGGATCATAGCAAATGCCATGCCGATCAATAAACGGATATATCCTTATTATGATGCCTTTCAGTTGTTTGCGGAGCAGGGACGCAAGGATGTTTTGCCCTTGCTGCATGAAGATGAAAACAAGGTTTATGAATGCGGGAAGTTCTATGAATTGATCTATGCTCAAGTGGCGAATACAACGGCATCAGCGAGGAATTTTGATCTATATTATCATTCGCCGGGCTTCGTTCTGAGATATCCTCGTCAGGGTAAGCAGTATTTAAAAAAAGAATTCCAGTTTCCCAAGAAGCTATTTTCCACGCATCAGGAGCATGATAAATGGCTGGGGATCATCAAGCTGCACATGGTGAAATCGCTGAATGCAGCCGTGAAAGACTGCACGATCCGGGAAAAGATTCAGATCGAAGAAGCTTTACAGGAACGCAAACTGGTGAAGATATCCGATGAGATATTAGTAAATCGTGATCTTAAGCTGGTGCTGATCGCAGGACCATCATCATCAGGCAAGACAACATTTTCCAGGCGACTGGCGATACAATTGATCGTGAATGGCATCAAACCCTTGCAGATCAGTCTGGACGATTATTTTTTACCGCATGATAGAACACCGCGTAAGCCTAATGGCGACTTTGATTTTGAAAATATAGAGGCAATTGACCTGGAGCGTTTAAATAATGACCTGACAGATTTGATGGAAGGCAAGACAATAGAGCTGCCCAAATACGTATTTCAGACGGGGGTAAGTAAAAGGAGCGGCAGGACAATTACCGAGGGAGAGGACGATCTGATTGTAATTGAAGGGATACACGGCTTGAATGATCTGCTAACGCAGAGCATTCCCTTTCAGAATAAAACCAAAATATATGTTTCAGCTTTGAATAATCTGAATATAGATGAACACAACCGGATATCTACAACAGACTGCCGTAGAATAAGAAGAATGGTGCGGGACAGTAAATTTCGAGGGATCAATGCGGAGACAACACTGAAGAGATGGGATGATATCAGGGCAGGAGAAGAGAAATATATTTTTCCTTTCCAGGAAAATGCAGATTACATGTTCAACAGCATTCTCACTTACGAACTGGGAGTGCTGCGGAATATTGCCAGACCACTTCTGGAGACAATTGAGCCGACTTCCACGGTATATTCTGAGGCACAAAGGCTATTACGTATCCTTGATCTGATTGACGGTATCCCCATTAATATTGTACCGGGGAATTCTATAATCCGTGAATTCATCGGTGGCGGTGTATTTGATTATTGATCTTACTTGACGAAGTACCAGTAAATATTATATAAATACTGGAAGCCGGAGATAGGTTAACCGAGAAGAGTAAGGTTATCTGTGAGATTG
>CAZAHZ010000524.1:0-1959 GCA_964485055.1 uncultured Candidatus Cloacimonadota bacterium | reverse complement strand
TATTGGTGAATTATTCGGTTTTCCTGTGATAATTGGCGAATCGATTGAAGTGGATATTATCCGCCACAATGCAAGACCCGGGACAGGTGAAATGCGAGTTGTGGAAACAGAATGGGAAAATGAATTTGCCTGTCTTATATCAGTTCGAGACATCACTGAACGCAAGTGGATGGAGGAGAAGTTGCGGAAAAATGAAGAAAGAGCAAAAGCACAATACAAAAATATCCCGATTCCTACCTATACCTGGCAAAAGAGTGACGGAGATATCTTATTGGTAGATTGGAACAATGCATCAGAGGAAATTTTAAAGGGGAATGTCGTTGGCTTTTCTGGTAAAAAAGCTGAGGAGTTTTTTGCTAATACGCCGGAAATTTTGGAAGATCTGAAGAGATGCTTTACAGATAAGTTTCTCATCAAACGGGAAATACCTCATCAACTCGATTTTATGAGTAATAAAAGCAGCTGTTTTGATCTCACTTATGCTTATGTGCCCCCTGACAATGTCATGCTCCATATAGAAGATATCACTAAAGAAAAAGAGATCGAAAAGATGAAATCTGAACTTATCGCTAATGTATCACATGAACTGCGAACACCATTGTCAATTATTAAGGAGGGGGTTTCTCTTGTGTCGGAGGAAGCCTTAGGCCCGGTTCCGGAGAATCAGAAAGACATTCTTGGTAGAGTGAAAAAAAATTGCGATCGCTTAGCCCGGTTGATAAATGATTTTTTAGATATTTCCAAGATTGAGGCCGGGAAACTGGAATTACGAAAATCAATAGTGAATATCTCATCCTTAGTTAAAGAGGTGCTTAATTCTTTCGAGATTAAAGCTGCGAAAAATAATATTAAAATAAAAACTCGCTTTGAAGTCAAGGAAACAGATATGTTTATTGATTCGGATAGAATCAGCCAGGTTCTTACCAATATTATGTCTAACAGTATAAAATTCACTCCGGAGAATGGACAGATTACTTTAAGTATAAAAGATAAAGGAAAGGAAGTTGAGATTAGCATTGCGGATACGGGCATTGGAATCTCTAGTAATAAAATTCCTGAGTTGTTTAAACGATTTTCTCAGATTGATCGGGTTGACGGTCCGGGATTTAAGGGAACAGGCTTAGGATTGTCCATATCAAAGGAGATAGTTGAAATGCATAAAGGAAAGATATGGGTAGAGAGTGAAATCGGTCAGGGGAGTATAGTTACTATTAGCCTGCCTAGAATTAATAAGATAGAGATTTTTGAGGAATATGTTGCCTCAGGAATAAGAGAAGCTGAACAAATGGAGACGGCTTTAAGCTTCATAATTGTACATATTAAAAATTTTGAAGAGCTTAAAAGAAAATATGGGAATTCTGAATGTTATGTTATAGTTAAAAAGATTGAAGGAACAATAGAAAAAACACTACGCCGCAGAAACGATATTGTCCTCCGTTATGGAGAAGGGGAAGCTATATTAGCTCGCCTGCTTGATACTCCCAAGAAATATGCTGATAGCGTTAAGCAAAGGATTGAAGAAGCAATCATTACCCAAATGAAAGAGATGCAGAAGATGAGAGATATAAAATTTATTTTGGATGAGGTAACTTATCCAGATGATGTTTCAAATAAAGAAGAATTGATTGAAAGAATTAAGAATGAGATGTATATATATATAGGGTAACTGAAAATGGCAAAAATATTATTAATAGAGGATGAGCCGGATCAGAACCATATGATTAAACTCAGACTGGAGTCGAGTGGCTATCGCGTGCGTGGCCGCGATGGCGGCGGTGCTGCCGGCGGCGTGCCCGGCCGCGGCAGAGCAGCAGATCTCCGCCGACGTCTACCTCGACAAGGTCCGTGGCATGTGGTTGGGCGAGTTGATCGGCAACTACGCCGGCAGGCCCAAGGAGGGCACCGTTGTCCCCGGCGGGCTTGTCTACAACGTCGACTGGCCAACCGTCCTGTCAACCC
>CAZAHZ010000523.1:0-1970 GCA_964485055.1 uncultured Candidatus Cloacimonadota bacterium | reverse complement strand
TGCAATTGGGAAATAGATCACTCCGAAAGATACTATCAAATACCTTATTAGGAGCAGTAAGGCTGTCAAGAGTAGTGCAATTACGTAGAAGCTTACAAAGAAGAATTCCAAGCCGATATTCACAATATTGTCTGCTGTAATAAGGAAGAAATGCTCATCTACCATCTGAAGCACAGCAGAAGTCATCAATGCTCCTAGCTCAAGGATCAATCCATAAAGGTAGAATGAAGCCTGGATCAATGTGATCATTATTACAGTATTTTTTAGCCATTCTTTAGCCATCTCTCTTTTCAAGACATTATGTCCAGATAACAAAAACTGGAATCCAGAATATATGAACAGGATGCCATAAAATAAGCTCACACAATAGACAATAATGCCCCAAACACCGACGAACATATCAATTGAGGGTGGATTTTCCATTAGAGATCTGATAAGACTAAGTAGAGGAGAGAGCGGGGCATTTAGCAAGTCAATGAAGAAGTCGTATATTTTCTGGGGGATACAGCTTGCTAAGTTTGTCAGTCCGCACTCCTCTGCATAAGCAGACGGTATTGCAAGTATTCCAAATAGCCAGATCAGTTTCTTCATGTTGAGAATTAGGCTTTCAAAATATTAGAAAGAAGCTCGGAGAAGGTAATACAATAATATCGCTTACTGTCCAGCCATAAATCCGCACATATCAATAAGTTTAGCTTTTGTATATAGAATAGATGTCTCTTGTCCTGTCATAAAATCAAAAGTGTGAAATTTGTAAGAGTCAAAGGTTTCTCGGTTCTCTTCATAAAATCTTTTTATTTTGATTAAAGCTGTTTTGTTAAAAGAATATATCTTCAAACTCTTTTTGAAATACTGATCGAAGGCAGGAATATTTGCAAATACTCCTAACATAATTTTGGTTATCAATGTATCCCATGTCTTGGCATTATTTTTCCCTAATGAATCGATTAATCTATCTCTACATTCTAATAATAATTCTATGTTTTCATTGTTGTAATTATCCATATCAATTTCCCATAAACGAGGATTCATTCTAGAGATTGTGGTTATGACATTTTGTAAGTGCCTAAGACTCTTCTCAAGAAGAAATGATGATCCTCTCATCATACCCCAACTAGCCAAATAGAATCCTAATTGTAAACAACTCTGTTGCATATTATTTTCATCTGCTAGTTGCTTTAATTTATCATCTTTGTAGAAATTATAAAAATAGTTATAGCAGTAGTCAAAAGAAGAGTACCTCTCGTTTGGCTGTTTTCCTTTGTTTTTTCCTTTACCCTGAATAAATAAATTTATGGCTTTCTGAATTTCCATACATGATAATATATGCATCCTCTTTAAAATATTTTTCATTCTTAGAACCAGTGCCAATAATGCTTGATTATCTTATAGATTACCATATTTATGAAAACAAAAACAATTAGCCACAGTAAAAAATTCCAGTTGGCTTTTGCTTCAACCTGCTTGAATTCTTCTACTTCGATCTCCTGGATATTTTCCTGACAGCTTTTTGCATAGCTTCTGAAGAAATCATAGTACTCAATCTGACAATTATCCTTTTCCTGAGCTATCAATAATTCATTATCATAATAGATACCTTTGGAGCTTGTAAAGTTACTTTCTGTTGCATATAGCTGAAGGTATTCAAATGGCTCAATGAATCTTGCATAATAGATATATCTGTCTTGCTTAAGGTAATCATCGCCTATAATGAGTTTCAAATTACCATTATATTGGCTGAGATTCCCCCAATACTTGTTATTGTATTCATAGAGGTAGATAAAGCTAGGATCAACAGGGGTTAAATAGGGAAAAATATCAAATGATTTGTCTAATGTAAGAGTGTCTGTGTCATAAGAAGTATAATCATAGTCACAATCATAGCAGTATCTTGTGCATCTGCCATCTCTTCTCCTGCAACAGTATCTATCCCATTCATAATGCCTTTCTCTTATGACTACTGTATATTG
>CAZAHZ010000522.1:0-1975 GCA_964485055.1 uncultured Candidatus Cloacimonadota bacterium | reverse complement strand
CCGGCTCAGGCGGCTATACTCCAGCAAATCCTGGATCAGGGTTTCCAATCGCTGAGCAGAATCGTCCATTCGCCGGGCATAGTCTTTCCCCTGTGCATCCAGGTTTGAGGCATAGTCTTCCAGCAGGGCCTGGCTGAAGCCCTGTATGGCACGCAAAGGAGCCCGTAAATCATGGGAGACGGAATAGGCAAAGGATTCCAATTCGGTGTTGACCTCCTGTAACTTTTTGGTGCGTTCCTCCACCAACTCCTCGAGGTGCTCGCGATATTTCTTCAATTCCTCTTCCGCCCGTCTGCGATTAATAATATTAACGGACAAGATCAAAATAATCAATACAAGGCCTGTAATACTGGCAACAAACGACCAAACCAGACGCTTATATTCGGAGTAGAATGAGTAAGGTCTGTTGATGACGGTACTGCCTTCTGGCAAGCTGGATAGTCTAATGCCAAAGCGCTGCATTTGCTGATAGTCGAACATATAGTGATTGGGGCTCTTTTTGACCACAGGAATATTGGTAGCCTTTTCTCCCTGCAAAATACGCAAGGCTATTTGCCCAGCCTTTTCTCCCTGAGCATATCCGCTGACCAGCATGCCTCCCACAATCCCGTGCCCTAAGTAGGCATCCGTGCTAGAATAGATAGGAGCAGCACAATATCGGGATATCAGAGAGCAGGAGTTCTCAAGAGAAAAGACGTTTCCAGACTTATCAGTGGTAAAATGTATCAAAAAGACTATGCTGTCCTGGGGTAACCCTTTTACTCTTTCCAGGATTTCCGGCATATCAAGATCTTCAAGGAATGTGAATTTTATGGTGTCTTTAATATACGGGATGGTCTTCATAAACAATTTTTTGACAGCAGTTCCGCTGAGAGTCTTGTCCACAATAATGAAGCTTTGCGTGATATTTGGGTGTAATTGTAAGGCAACATCAATTGTGCTTTTGATATCAAATAATTCTACGGCCCCAGTAATCAGATTATGCCCGACCAGCATAGAGTCTTCAAAATCGTTCACCCCGCAGAAAACAACCGGGGTATTGGGAAATAGTTCCTGGTGATGGGCAAGCAAGAAATTAAAGGCATGGTCATCAGAGGAGATAATGACATCGAATCTACGATTCCTGTATTTATGCCTGTATAGCTCACGCAGGTTTTGAAGATGTTGCTCATCATAGATTCGTTTTGTGTCCATATATTCAAAATAGAGTTCAATTTCCCGATACATATCATCAAAGACGGATTCAATACCCTGTGTAATAGCATCATTCCATTCTTGTCCTTTGTGGTAAGAGTGAAGCACGAGGACATGTTTACTTTGATCAGCCTCTAGATAAGACAAGGGGGCGCATACAGCGAAAAGGCAAATGATCAGGAATAAGAGGCATATTTTCCTATAGGTTCCTTTACTTATTCTTCCACGCTTTGTTGTTTTCATTTCAATCCCTCCCACCTGAGGGGTCTTCAGTTGACTCCACAGTCTTTCGGCTCTCTGGGCCACTTTCAGTCAACGATTTCTCCGATTAGCTTATTACCCTTTGTTCCAATTCTTCATATGTCGGTTTTTTGGCCATCAGAAAATCCTCCAATTAAGCTCAAGGGCTGAACCCCCACCTTGGCAAAGAGAGAGAAAAGGACGGTGATATTTACAAGAGATTTGTACCGCAAAATACCATATGTTGTGTCCAGGACAGCGCCGGAGTTTTCAATAATAGCATGCCAGAACCTGAAATCTAATGAACAAGTATACATAATCGTATTGGAAACTTCAATATCGCTTTAACACCGATGAGAAATTTCTTCTTTCTTATCATACAAGAGACCTTACTCTTACATAAGGGAGATAAAACTGGGAGAAGTCTGTTATACGGCTATAACAAGGCTTGAATTGGGGTGAGGATTAAAAAGAAGATTTTTGGTAATGCAGACTGAAAGAGATATCAGCCCCGACTTGTCGGGGCTGATAGAAACGTAAA
>CAZAHZ010000521.1:0-1985 GCA_964485055.1 uncultured Candidatus Cloacimonadota bacterium | reverse complement strand
ATCTCACTGCGGACAACCGGCAGCGGCGAATATGTGCTGCAATGCGATGGTGAAGTGATCGGCAAGGTGGATGAAGCCAGTGCTTACTGGATGGTTCACCCTCAAGCTGTGTATATTCATAACGGACTTTCATATTTGGTGGAAGAGCTTGATTTCGAGAAACATCTGGCTTTTTTGAGCCGGAAATCACTGGATTATTATACGCAATCCATAAGCCGGACAGAATATGAATTACTGCAGGAAACCGGTAGAGAAACAGAATATGGGGCAGAGAAATATCAGGGACAGGTACGGGTGGAACGGCAGGTGACTGGCTTCAAGCGAGTCAAGTGGGGCAGCCAGGAAATCCTGGATCAGGGCAGTCTGGATATGCCGGTCACAGAGATGGTCACCACTGCCTACTGGTTTAGTCCTTCAGAAGAGACGATAGAGAGTTTGAAGGAATCCGGCGACTGGAATAATACTCCAAACCAGTATGGATCAGGCTGGCGTAAATTAAGTGAAAAGGTCAGAGCACGGGACGGAAATACCTGTCAGAGTTGTGGAAGAATAGAAGAAGGTCAGGCATTTCATGTCCATCACAAGATACCCTTCCGGCAGTTCATCAATCGTTATGACGCAAACCGTGAAGAAAATCTGATCACGCTGTGCCCTGCCTGTCATCGGCTGGCAGAGCAGGAAGCCTATGTGCAGAGCAGTCTGGCAGGTCTGGGCTGGCTGTTGCAGAATATAGCCCCGCTGCACCTGATGTGTGACCGGACGGATATCGGAGTTGATGTGCAGCCCCGCAGTAACCTGGCAGAAGGCAGACCAGCGGTGATATTCCACGATACAGTTCCCGGCGGTATCGGTTTATCAGTGCGATTATATACTCACCATCAGCAGATATTGGCAGAAGCGAAAGAAATCGTGGAAAGTTGTGGCTGCAAAGATGGATGTCCTGCCTGTACAGGACCAGTTACAGAAAGCGGAGAAGGGGCAAAGACCAAGGTGAATGAACTGCTCAAATATTTAGTGAGAGAAAATGTTTGATCTGGAAAAGATCTTGAAGGATACGCTGGAAGCAAAGCGTCATAAACAAACCGGAGCTATAGCCGGACGGCAATTGCCGGAAATATTGGCAGGTGAGTATATTGACGCTGAAGAGAAAGTATTCAGGGCTGAATATAAATATCAATTACCTTATAATTACGGCAACTCGCAGTTAACAGAATTCTCAATTCCAGAAGTAATTAAAAACTGGGCAGGGATAAAAACAGAAATAGCAGTAGAAGACCTGCTTTTTTATGATACGGAAACCACCGGCTTAAGCGGAGGCGTGGGAACCTGGGTATTTTTGACCGGCTTTGGCTGGTTCGAGGGCGACGAATTTGTGGTCAGGCAATATTTTATGTTAGACCCCGGAGGAGAAGAGGCATATCTGGAAGCACTGGCAGCAGAATTTGAGCAGCATGATATTCCAGTCTCATTTAACGGGCGAAGCTATGATGCCAATCTGATCAATACGCGATTTATCATGAACGGCAGAACGCCAATTCTGAGAGATAAACGAGATATAGACCTTTTATATTTGTCTCGCAGATTATGGCGGCGTGAATTAGGCAAATGCAATCTAAATTATCTGGAAGAGCAGTTGCTGGGCATAAAGCGAAATATTGAGGATGATCTACCCTCGGAAGATATTCCTGCATTTTACTTTGATTATCTGGAAAGTGGCGAAGCTGAGCTGCTGGCAAAGGTTTTCACTCATAACCGAACTGATATTCTCTCGCTACCCGTACTTTTTGCTTTAATAGCGGAGATAATTTGTGCAGATAAGATTTCGGGAGTAGATGAATCTGGCTTGGCTCGATTATTCCGCGACCACGGATTTGAAAGCGAAGCAGAGAAATATTATAAAAAAGGACTGGCGGGAAATAATGCTTTGTTATGCCGTTGCCAGTTATCTTTTTTTTATAAGAAACGGGGCAGGATCGAGGAAGCAA
>CAZAHZ010000520.1:0-1987 GCA_964485055.1 uncultured Candidatus Cloacimonadota bacterium | reverse complement strand
ATGTAATTTTATTTGAATTACCAAGAAAAGAGAGTGTTTTTGATGAGTTAAATGCTCTTGAGCCTGGTTCGATAACTCCTGAGATCATTGATAGATTTAGAAATAGTAGTATAAAGAAAATTAGAGGTAATTTCAATATTATTATTGATTGTCTGGAAGTATTATGGCATGAAAAAAAGAAGAAAGTCCTGCTTCATCGAATTGATGCACCTATTGAATTAACCAGTTACTGCGTGAATCTTCCTCTTTGGTTTCGGTTTATCCGAGTTAGGTGATATTGTGAATCTATTTATACAGAACACATTATCATATTCAAAAATCAAGTAATTGAATTGCAAACACCGAATTGAAATCACTTACAAATGAGTATCCAGGTAATGTATCCAATAGTTTCATAACTTTTATTCTCTTTCTTTTATTCATATCATTATATATTAATTCATCAGTTTTTTCATTATAACCGACTACCAGAACAGCGTGATCTGCGGACCAATCTGGGTGTTGAGTCGGATAAGATTTTATTCCAATGACAACAGGATATCCGTTTTGAACATTTTTCACTACCTTGTCATAAACAAAATTATTGTATCGTTGAGTTACAATTAAAGAATCACTACTATCAACATCTTGCCAATAAGTTGTATATCCTATCTCAAATTGCTTGAGAACTTTCGTAGTCTCATAAAAATGAAGTCCCAGACCGTTACCGGGACATGTAAGGTTTATTTCTAATTGAGTTTTGGGCTTCTTTAAAGAATTCATCACCGACCACAGGCAGGTTTCAATGCAACTTCCTTCCTCTATTGCCAAATAATAAGAAGGAGGTAACAGATCAGGAATTATTTGATCATCGTTCTCTACTCTGCAACCGTGATCAATATTTCCTTTTTGGCTACTTGCAAACAGTCTTACTGCTTCATCAATATCTTTGTTAAGGCTATCTGCATTGGCGTAAACGTTTCCCAAAGCATATTCAGCAAAAGAGTTTTCCGCTGATTCTTCCAGCAGTAAATCCCTGATTCTTTCAAAAACATCTCCTGCACATGCTTTATCTTTTAGAAGCCCATTGAAGTACATCTCCGCTTGATCATACCCTTGCAACATTGATTTCATATTCCACTCTAATGATTTTCCCCAATCTTTTTCTACACCAAATCCCCTATAATAAGCGTGACCAAGGCAAAATTGTACTATAGCATCTTCTTTTTCTGATTCTTCTTTTAGTTTCTTTACCGGTTCTTGAAAAATCTCTTCTTTACTCAATGTATCTTCCGTCGCAATCAAATTGTATAATTTCATCACACCAATCTGATACATCCCTATTGCATTGCCTGCTTCTGCTGACTGTTTCAAAAATTCGTATGCTTTACTGAGATCCTGTACTACTTCAAACCTATGTAAATACATCATCCCAATTACACCCTGATAATAGGCATCACCGGCATTTGCTTTAGCAATAATCACTTCAAGATCTTCTGCAACATAATCTGCAAAAACAAAGTTACAGATAAATAACATCATTGCTACGAAAATACTAACTATTGTTCTTTTTTTCATCTTCATAATCCCTCCAATGGATAATATGGTTAATAATGTTCTGCGTGTGCGGCGGAAAAAAACTGACCAGCCGATTGAATCGGAAGATTCAATCCGAAAGCACCGCGAGACCAAACCGACGACACGCTTGTTAGCAGCAACATCAATTAAGTAGCACAAACTATTCATTAAAATTCTTATATTTGTGTCGATATGATGTTACTTTGAAGCCTTCACTCTCATAAAGTTTATGAGCCTTAGTGTTGATTTCAACTACTCCTAAAGTTACCTTTTTATATTTATTAAGTAAACTTTTCACGCAACCTCGTAACAGTTGTCTACCATATCCATTTTCCTGAAATTCAGGATCAATACCTATAGATTCAATATCATTATCATAGGCATAAGCCGCACCAATTATTTTTTCATCAACAACGTAGCCATAAAATGA
>CAZAHZ010000519.1:0-1992 GCA_964485055.1 uncultured Candidatus Cloacimonadota bacterium | reverse complement strand
ATAATGGTCATAAGAATCCCAAAGAAGTATCCAAAGGCTTAAATCCAATTATTCGAGGATGGTTTAATTATTTTTCCATAAATGGGGTGAGTTATCCTAACAATTCTAAAAGGAAAATCAGGTACTACCTGATGTATAAGCTTTATAAATTCCATCGTAGAAAGAGTCAGCGAAAATGTAAGCTTTATCGCCAAAATGCTTATGAGAGACTGGTCAATTATTACGGACTATATAATCTCTCAAACAGGTTCGGCTGATGATACTGTGAACGCCTGGAACGAACTTTGTCGGAAAGCCGTGTGCGGGAAAACCGCATGCACGGTTTGATGAGGGGGGGTAGGTGGATGGATAAGCCTGAAGCCTGCCTCTACTCTACTGGTTAATAATCTTTGGGCTTCAAGTTATCACGCTTTCTTCGAAATGTTAGCATCTCTTTCAATTACTGGACTGTGGGGATACAATTCCTGGCGATGTTGAAATGAGATGATATCTGGTTTTACTACAATACCGGCATCAATATTTATGGCTTGCCTGATGGTCTCATTTTTCTGCCAGCTATCATATCCTGCTAACACTGTCGGTAAATGAACAATCAGTGCAGCAGAAATGGAACGCGAGGCACTTTCCCAAAAATAACTTGGTGTATGATCCACAGCATAGTAATCTATTTTTCCCACTTTAAACATGGGATGTTTAAATGAGGTTGGTTTGGCAAAAAAGAAGCCCATACCCTCATCGCAACTTACGTCAATTATCAGACAACCAGGCTTGAGGCTGGCTGCTTCTTCTTCTATAACGAACTGGAAGGGATGTTCCGGATCCTGGAAAGTACCATTCACGATGATATCGGATCGGCTGATCAGATCAACCAATGGCAGTTCACTGCCATTGTGCTCTACCACCAGCATACGTGATTCACCTTCATTGCCTTCCCTGATCCTGACATAATGAATATCAAGTACTTCTTCACGTACTTCTTGGTCGGGACGCCGAATGCAAATTGTGATATCTCTAAAGCCATGGGCTTTTAATGCGTATATTGCACCTCGACTAACTGCGCCAAAACTGAAAATGATCACTTTGCGCTGATTACCGTAATGACCGTCGATTCCTTTCAGTTGAAGGGCATGTAATACTGCGCAGTAACCGGCCATTTCGTTGTTTTTATAAAATGTGTGACGTCCAACATTACCGCTTGGTCCCCAAACAAACATATCTTCAAAAGCGATAAGTGTCTGTTTGCGATCGATTGCAGCCTGTGTGTGTGCCCTCTGCTGCACGCAATGCGGATAACCCCAGAGGATTCCACCCACCTTAAGTTCTTCAAAATCTGCTAACGTCGGTTTAGCAAGGATTACATTCCCAAGATCAGCCAGTAATTCGTGACGGGTGGCAACGCCCCCTGACTGTTCTGCCATCTCTGTATCGGTTAAACCAAATGGTGCTCCATAACCTACCTCAAAGATCAACTGACGACGGATTTCTTCTGGAAGCCGCATCAGGTGTTCCGGATGGATTGGGATTCGCTTCTCATCTTCTTTTCGTGAAGTGCCAATGACTCCAAATTTCAAGTTTTTCATATAATTCCTTTCTTCTTATAAGCACTTGTGATTGTGATCATAACGAAGTATCTACTAAAACATAATATAATTGTATTATTCGATTACGCCACATATTTACAAAATAATATTATATTTCCTGATAACTCACATCTGAAGCGACGGAGAGACTGTGCGACTCTGCGACTGAAAGAAGTGAAATTGCGAAATTGCGAAATTGCGAGATTGTGAAACAAGAATTATGCATAAAACAATCTTTTCTTTTCCGTTTTATTTCCGGTGCGTCACGAGGTGGTGTGCATCTAGTTGGTGAAAATCCAACCCGCTTAATTTTCTGTTCGACCGGAAGTGCAAAAGATGGCTACATCCAGTAATGGATTAGTCAAAGCTCTTTGAATCAGTAAGTAAGCCGTAATGAGAGTGAACAGGGTTA
>CAZAHZ010000518.1:0-1997 GCA_964485055.1 uncultured Candidatus Cloacimonadota bacterium | reverse complement strand
GAAGGAAATAATAATAATAGTGGTTTATCAGTTGATGAACCGCTGCAAACAATTGACAGGGCAATGCAAATTATCTCATCGGATGCAGAGAATCACAGAGTGATACATATTTCAGATGGAATTTATTCGCCATCCCTGAATAACCAGCAGTTTCCAATTTGTATGAGAAGTTATGTATCACTTCTTGGTGAATCTATAGAAAACACAATCATAGACTTAGACCGCAGTCATTGCGGTTTTATGCTTGATCTCTTCAGTGATCTTGGATATGAGTTAAAAAATTTGACGATAAGAAACGGGTATGCTGATCATCATGATGACTCTTGGGCAATGCTGATTTATATCAGTAATAATACGAATTCAAATGAACCTGCCTTATTTCAAAATTTATCGATACAGAACAATGAATATAACTGGATAACCTTATTTGATAAATCTAATATTACAATGAAAAACGTAAAATTTATAGAAAACTTTTACCAGCCTTCGGCTGCTTCTATCAGATATTCGGGTCCAAATTCAGAAGATATAGCCGTATTATTAGAGAACTGTCAATTTACATATAATCTACCGGGATTAATATATATATCAAGTTCAGATTATGGAGATCCAGAAGATCTTAAAATTGATATTGTAAATTGTGAATTTAGTGATAATGAATTTACTAATAACCATACACCGAATTTTACGGTAGGTTTATCATTATTCGGATTTGGAGGAATGGATTTGAATATTATCAATAGCACATTTGCTAACAATCACATGTATGGTCCGAGTATAGGCAGTGCTCCAATCCGTATATTATTTAAAATGGATGTGGAGATAATTAACAGCATAATTTATAATAACACATCCCACTCAGTAATTATTCAAGGGGAGGATCAATATCCTCCGGTAGTCATAATGCATCATGATATTATAGAGAATGGGATGGATGGAATGTTGACCAGTGGAGAATATATTTTGAACTGGGATGATGAGACAAACTGGGATGTAGATCCTCTGTTTATGAATGAAGGTGATTATCCTTATTCATTGCAGCAAGATTCACCGGCAATAGATATGGGGACACTGGATTTGCCGGAGGGGATTGTGATGCCGGAATACGATCTGGCAGGTAATCCGCGGATAATGGGAAATGGGATAGATATTGGAGCTTATGAATGTAATCCGCTTAGCCATCCTGTGGATGTGGATGATGAGATGGGAATTGCGGAATTTGAATTTTATCCTAATCCTGTGAGGTTGCATGATGGTCGGGGAGCGGTGATGATCAATTATACGGGGAAGATGGAAGAGGATGGTTACCGGATTGGAGTTTATAATGTGAAGGGGCAGAAGGTGTGGGAGTCTCAATTATGGAGAGGTTTAGAGGGGGTCAGGTGGGATTGTTGTGATGCAAATGGATTGAAGGTGGCAGCGGGGATATATTTTCTGAGACTGTCCAGGGATGGGGAATATTTGTCGCAGGGGAAATTGACGGTGATAAAGTGAGTTGCTTTGCAGCGGTGACTGGTGACTTGTGGCTGGAAATGTAAGAGGAAGAAAGAAATTAAGGATTAAAAATTAAGGATGATGGATGTAACTTGGCTTTTTATGTTAGTTGGGATTTGATTTATGAGGTTGAGTGGACATGTACCGCTGCGTATTTCGCAAGTGGGACGCAGACACGGGGAAATGGCAGGTAAATTCAGGAAGGTTGTTGGAGATTTTTATGGTCGTCATCTGCGTCCCACTTGCGGGGTACCGCCAGCGGTACACGTCTGACTTAGCTGGTTGATTAGGTGGATTTGCACCGTCAAGATAGATCGGAATAGGCGCTTCCGATGTGTATATCGTCTTAATTCAGTTATATGGCTATAAGCAATGTTATGCTATAGGTTGCAGCGGGGATAGCGGGGGATAATCATGAAACATTGATGTAGAGATGAATTATGGTATCTATATATAAATATATTTTTTTTATGTTGACATGATTATGATTGATGTCGTATTTT
>CAZAHZ010000517.1:0-1999 GCA_964485055.1 uncultured Candidatus Cloacimonadota bacterium | reverse complement strand
CCAGAGCTGGAAGCTCTGGGTACAATGGCTCTCAGGATTACCTCATATTCCCCCAGCCCCGCAAAATTCAACTTCACCATCGTCCGCCTGCACAATCTCTGCTCCCAGCTAAATCCCGCCACACCACTCAATTCCAGCCTGTAATTCCCAGCTTTGCGGATAAAAAACACCGTCTGCCCCTGCAATTGATAACTCCCCGGCGTGATAAAATACGGCGTATAATAATAAAGTTTCCGCAAAATATCACCATATCCCTTATATTGTGGATTAGACACAGAATTGGCAAAAGAATTGATCACCACCGTTCTCAACTTCAACGGCGTCTCCGCACCCGGCGGAATGTAGATATAAGAATACTGTTCGGTCTCGCCATTACGCTTACGGCGATAAACCTCTTCCCCCAGGCGTCCATGCATCTCAAAGAAATGCAGCAACCCTTCTCCTTCTAAAACCTGTCTCTTCTTTTCCATTGTAACTCCACGGCTATTATTGAAGTTAACAATGAAAGCAAGACTCCCCAACTGGATTTCAACTCTTAATATAACCCATTTCCCAAAAAATCAAACAAAAAATTCTTTCCCTCTTCCTATAGGTCATATGAGACCTATATATCCCAGCTAAGCCAAGACTTTTGGACGGTATTCCGGACAAGAGTTTTGGGCGACATTATCACCTCCTGCTCGAAAAATCTCCCAAAAGTCCTGTCCAGAGTACAGTCCAGAACTCTTGTGAGATTTTTCTCAGGTTTACAAATGAATGAACCTGGGCGAAGGAATCTTCCTTCACCCAAATTTCGGAGGACTTTCTGTCATCCGCAGGCTAAAGACAGAAAGACTTATTACTTCAAAAGCAGAGCTTGATTAGTTATTGTTTCTGAGTCAGTTTTTAATTGATAGAGATATACACCGGAAGTTACAGATTTACCGGAGTCATTTTTGCCATCCCATAATACAGAGTGTTCTCCACTAAGCAATTCATTATTTATGAGCTGCCTTACTTTCTGTCCTTTGACATTGAATACTGAAATACTTATTTTTGATGGAATTGACCCTGCATTGAATTTGATGGTTGTGGAGGGATTGAAGGGATTGGGGTAGTTACCTTCTAACATGATACCAGAAAGCACCCCATTACCACCATCAATTCCCTCAAATGGTTCCACATCAACTCTAAATGCACTTGCAGTTTCATCACTTACAGCCAGCCAATCTTCACCTTCTCTGCGAATTGTATGAGGGCAGAGCAAACTCGGATCAATATTCATACACCAACCTGTATTTGAATCTTCACTTGCAACTAGCCATAACCAATAGGACTCTCCCTGTAAGATTATTGTCAATCCATTACCTTCAAGATGCACAGGAGTGTCCCATTGAGTCCAGCCTGGGAAACCTGTAATAGTCCATTCTTCTAATACATTGACAGGTTCTGGAGGTAAGCCTTCAGGATTTAATGCTAATCTTACATATACAGTATCAGGACTAACATTGTCGGGAACACTGAACATTCCAAGCCAGATATCGCTGAGAAACCCTTCCTCAGTTGCAGTAAAACTCATTGCCTGTTCTATACCAAACTGAGTAGGTACATTTTCTCCTGCAACTGTCCAACCCAACTGGTAATTATAATCCCATCCATCATGCTCCACACCAAAATTATTGTAAATAGTTACCTGAGCATTCATTGCAAAATTAATGCAAAAAATAAATCCAATAAATAAAATATACCTTAATATTACTTTGTTCATTGATTTCCTCCACATTCTGTTTTATTCTTTTTTGCAGATTTTGCTGATTAAGTCAAGACAAAAAAATACTATAATTCTTTTCATTCATGAAAAGAGACTGTTCAATTTTTAGTATGTATTTATCCCCGATAGGGGATATATTTGAATAGCCCAGGTTGGAACGAAGTGACTACCTGGGATTTAAAAATCCCTTTCAGCCTGCATTCCCGATAACCATAACGAAGAAAATCAAGATGATTGACCTACAATTGA
>CAZAHZ010000516.1:0-2013 GCA_964485055.1 uncultured Candidatus Cloacimonadota bacterium | reverse complement strand
ATCTCTGCCTGATCATACTGCTGCTGACTGATCGCTTTCTCTCCTAGTAATTTCTCCATCCGTGAATATTCCTTGGATACCAGTCCCAATTGAGCTCTCGCAGCATTCACTCCTGCCAGCGCCAGTTTCACACCTTGCTGCATCATCTCGCTCTCCTGCTCCAGTAATAACGCCCCGGCTTCCACGCGATCACCTTCTTTCACGTGCAGCTTTTTGATCTTTTCCGAACTCATCGTATAAAGATCAAGATCAGTGCTGCCTTCCAATCCCCCAGTCAATTTGATAAAACTCGCTATCGTCTCCGGGTGTGTTTCATAGATCATCACAGGTATTGATTTCTTGGCTTCTGTCTTCTTGGCTTGATCACATCCTCCCAAAATAAATATCACTGATATTACCATTATTAATATTATTATTCGTCTCATTTTCTTCCTCGCTTTATTTTTGCCAGATACTCTGCAAATCTCCAATCGCTTTTAATAAAGCTAACTGGTTTGTATTATATTTATAAATTCCACTCCTCAAAACTGCCCTGTTCTGGGTATATGTTAATTGGGCATTAAGCACTTCGGTCTGCGTGACCATCCCACTTTCATAATATAGATTCGCCAGTCTAAGACTCTCTTCTGCCATGGTTAATGCTTCCCGCTCGCTCTTCAGATTATCACGCGATTCCAGGTAATTATAGTATGCCTGCTCTGCCTCAAGCTCCACCTGGTCTATCGTCATTTCTTCCAGAAGACCCATCTTACGCTGCGCATATCCCGCTTCCTTGATATCAAAATATCGGCTGCCTCCCGAAAATATCGGTAATTGAACTACCAGTCCCAGCGAATTATACCCCTCAAATTCCTCACTGCCAATCCACCAATCGTCTGAATAGGCATAATAACTCTTTCCCGCTGTTAATACCACTGTCGGTAAAAACTGCGATACTGCCAGCAATTTCTGCTGATCTACCGCTTTGCCCTGAGATTGTACCTGCCTCACTTCCGGACGATTATCTCTCGCCAGGTTCTTGCATTCCTCCACCCGCAAGTCCTGATATACTCCCAGAAATTTACGCTCCTCCAGTTTATCAGTTATCAACAGACTATCTTCCCCAGATATATTCAATATCATCTTTAATTGATTCAATGCCAGCTTCTTCCGATTACGTGCTGATTCTAATTGCGGTAGCGTCTCAAAATACCGCGTTCTCGCCTGCATTACTGCTAATTCTGTTGCTGTCCCTACTTGATAAAAACTCTCTACTTGACGCAAATTCCGCTCCGTTAAGGCTAACGCTTCCTCATATACTTCCACCAGCGAACCTGCTAAGATCACGCCGTAATAGGATTGCAAGCCCTGCAAAACCACACTTTCCTCCACTCCCCGTAATTCTGCACCCAGTGACTTCCGGATATGCTGCTGCATCCGCAAATTCGCATAACGTGCCCCGCCCGTAAATAACGGATAGGTTAAATTCAGTGAGTGGATGAACACATTATCTACTGGCATCGTCAACTGGCTGAGTTCATCATCGCTCCATACCCACTGATAATCAAGCGTCGGCAAAAATCCGCCCCAGGCTTTCTTGACTTCAGCATTCTGCGTCTGATAATCCAATGCTTCCATTTGCAGACTCAAATTATCAATTCGCGTCAACCTCGCCACTTCATCCCAGCTTAATTCTATGATCTTAACGCTCTCCGCCTGCAGGAAAACTCCTATCATTAACATTATGAATAACGCCGGCTTCCATAATTGTGCTCTCATCAGCCCTCCTGTTTATCTTTTTTTGCTCTTTTTAAACTGTTGATTATTGCAAAAATGAGCAGCACGCAAATCGCTTACTCCTCTCCTGCTCATTGTAACTCTCGAACTTAACCCTTTTCTTTATGAATACCCCTCAAGTCAAGCACTTTCTACACCTCATTTGCCACTCTTTTCTTGAGACAGTTCAGTTATTATGATGAATTTATCCCCGATAGGGGATATATTTGAATAGCCCCAGGTTGGAACGAAGTGACT